>CAYRXL010000222.1:0-3032 GCA_964428295.1 uncultured Alphaproteobacteria bacterium | reverse complement strand
TGCGCGATGGGCATACATGGGTATTACAAGTGTCGCGTTACCCGGTCCGCCGCGGGTCAATGTGTAAGGAATTGCGAAGACTTTGAAAGCTTCGGTTATGCGCAAAAGGATGGCAAGCACCAGGGTTGGCTGAAGGTAAGGCAAAGTGATGTGCCAGAAAATCTTTCTGCGGCTAAGGGTCTCAAGTGATGCTGCCTCATAAACCTCATCCGGGATGCTCTGAAGCCCAGCCAGCAGTAACAGGAAACAAAAGGATGTCCACTGCCATGTGTCTGCAATGATGATCGCACTCAAGGCATAACCAGGTGAAGAAAGCCAGGGGATTTTGATTCCCAGCAAGCCATTGATTAATCCCCCTTCTTCATAAAATATGGTGAAAAATAGGAAGCCTACGGCTACCGGAGTGGCGAATAAAGGAAGGATTAAAAGGGTTCTGACTAAACCTCTCGTAGAAGAAGGTCGATTTGCCATTAAGGCCAGCAGCAGGCCAACTATGACTTGAACGGCTACACTTCCGATAACAAATAAAAAAGTAATCTCTACTGCGTTGATGGCATTGTGGTCAGAAAAAAACCGGTAATAATTATCCAGACCTATGAAACGGTCTGAACCACCGAAATCTATATGAAAGAAGGAAAGAAACAGGCCGTAAAAGAATGGGAATACCGTCCAGGCCAGAACCCATAAAGCTGCTGGCAGCAGAAATACCAACTTTATTCGGTTACGAGGCTGCAAGCCTTATTCCAGAGAAAAACTTATTGGAGATCCCAGATTGACTTGTGCAGGAAAAACCTACTGGGTTTAAAGCAGCCGAGGTTTCAACCCTTTAACGCGCCAAATGTCAATCCCCTTACGATATAACGCTGAACCAGTAAAGCCAGGATTACTGGTGGAGCCATGGCAATCAGTACCCGTACACCAACAAACCAGAACTGTATCCCGCGAGTGTCAACTGCGCCTGCCATGTGAACTGGAATGGTGCGTATGTCCCTGGTGCCAATGGTGAGAGCAAAAAGAAATTCATTCCAGGTAAAGGCTATAGCAATAAGCATGGCGGCAGCCATGCTGGGCATGGCCAGCCTCATGGAAATTTTAAGAAAGATGTCTAAAAAACTTGCCCCGTCGACCATTGCTGATTCTTCCAGTTCAATCGGAAGATCAAGAAAAGCCTGGCGCATGATGACAACGACTAGGGGGAGATTGAAGGTGATATTGACGAAAATGAGTGCCAAACGTGTATCAAGCAAATTAAAAAACCGCATCATCATAAAAATGGGTATGACAGTAACTATAGGCGGAAGAACACGTTGTGAAAGAAACCAAATGGTAAAATCCTTATTTGCCGGACGCCTGAATTTAAATCGTGAAAGTGCATAGGCTGCAGGAGCACCAAGAATGATCACTCCTACTGCAGTACCGACAGCGATGATGGTGCTGTTTAACAGAGCTCTTTGAGTTTCTCCCACAACAAGCTCCTCAATCCAGTTAATCAAAGTCGGCTTATACTGAATAAACGGCACTGCCAAACCCGTGACACTGAAGGTTTCAGCCGGGTTCCGTATACTGAGACTCGCGGCCCAATAAAAGGGCAGGATTGAAAAAGAGGCAAAAAGAACAGTAAGGACGAAATAACTGTGTTTTTGCAGAAATTGATAGGATTTAGCTGCAGTATTTCTCATCTATTAAATTAATTATCTGAGTATGTTTGGCGGATTCTCCCATATAAACTAAAGATCATGATCATGACCATGACGAAAACCATGAAGGAAATTGCAGATGCATATCCAAAATCGAAAAATCTCATGCCAGCCCGATAGGCAAACATTGAAAGAACCTGGGTCGCAACCCCCGGCCCCCCCGTGGTAAGTGTATAAGGAATGTCAAAAACTTTAATTGCTTCGGTTACTCTTAATAAAATAACGAGAATTACTGTAGGCTGTAAAAACGGGAAAGTAATATGCCAGAAAGTTTGCCATATGCTGGTTGTCTCCAGTGCAGCCGCTTCATAATATTCATCTGGAATACCCTGGAGTGCTGCTAAAAAAATCAGAAAACAAAAAGGTGTCCATTGCCATGAGTCAACAATAATCACAGAAATCAGTGCAAAATGGGAGGTTGAAAGCCAGGGGATTTTTATCCCGAGAAGTCCATTGATCAGGCCGCCTTCCTCGTAGAAAATGGTAAAGAAAAGAAACCCAACTGCGATGGGCGTTGCAAAAAGCGGTAATGTAATGAAGGCCCGCAGCAATCCTCGGAAAGGCATGGGCCTGTTGACTAGGAGGGCAACTATCATTCCAAGAACAAGTTGAATGGAGACACCAACTAAAACAAAGATCAATGTTATTGTAACAGAATTATGTGCTCTTTGATCCCCTACAGCGCGAGAATAATTTCCTAAACCGATAAACTGGTCCTCTACTCCAAACTGGACATTGAAGAGAGACATGTAAAGCCCATAAAAGAATGGGAATATTGTAAAAACCAGCACCCATAATGATGCAGGTAGAATAAAAAACCACTTAACTTTAGTGGTGGGTTTCATTGAATTAAGGAGGGAAGACTTGGAAAAAAGCGGGATTGTATTTTAAACCAATCCCGCTTGAGGTATAAAGATTAACTATTTGTAACCAACTGACTGCTGGTACTGCTTCAGTTGCCTGGCTTTTCCTCGCCGTTCGGTAATTTCATTCCATTCTTTGTAGGTCCGATCAAGCGCTTCCTTGGGCTTCATTCGACCGATCATTGTTTCTGAGAGGTTCTGGTCCAAGGCTCTCCAATATTCTTCTGTACCGTTAATTCTCAAATAAGGAAGCATTTTATCTGCAAAGAAGTTCTTATGATAAGCATCCAGGTAATACATAAGATCACTCTCATGGAAACCCTCTCTGAGGTATCCCGTGACACTTGCCGTCCCAACGGGCGGCAGGAAGTGAATTTGCACACCAGGATCTACTCCAGTCCATCCGCGGTTCACGTTCCACATACTGACTGGTTCTGTGGCCATAAGGGAATAAAGGCTGTACGCCACTTCC
>CAYRXL010000221.1:0-3032 GCA_964428295.1 uncultured Alphaproteobacteria bacterium | reverse complement strand
GCAGATACCTACCTCAAATATATTTTTGAAGTACTTCAATGGTAGTCATTAGAAAATACGTATTTAATTATATTTAAATTTTTATTCTTATTTTTAGTTTTTTATTTTTATCAGTGAATTTGAGATCTCAGCCTTTCAATGAGTTGTTAGATGAATTACTGGTTAGAGATGAGTCTATAAGTGCATCAAAAATACTTATAGAAAAAGCGAGTAACGATTTAACATCAGCTAAGTCATCGTATACTCCTAAATTATCAATTACCGTTCCTTATGGATATGAGCAGCAAGTAAATAATGATGCCCCTAATACCCATTTAGCGTTTGCTGAGTATAATATGAAGGTTTCTCAAAATATATTGGACTTTGGAGTCACTCGTTCTTCTATAGATAGGGCAAAAACTAATAAAAAAATAGCAAGCAATTCTAAAAAAAATATTGTTAAAAATAAAATATTTGAAGCCATAAGTGCTTACTTGAATTATATAAAGGCATATGAAGTATATGAACATTCAAAAAAGTCTGAAAAAAGAATAAAAGAAGTATCGAACTTAGAAGATGCAAAAGTAGCTAGAGGTGGAGGATTAGCAACAAATGTATTACAATCTAAAGCACAATTAGCTGGAGCAAACGCTTCTAAAGTTAGAGCTGAAGGTGATTTGCTTTTGGCAAGAAATAGATTTTATAACGTTTTTAAAAGGTTTCCATCACAATACAATACTTTTTCTAAACCCTTCTTACCTGAACATCTTTTACCTACAGACCTTAAATCATCTATAAAAACAGCTATGAATAATAATATCGATTTGGGTATTAGTGAGTTATCTCTAGAAAATGCTCAAATGGGAGTGAAGGCTGCTAATGGAAAATTTTTTCCTTCTCTAAAAGCAGTTGCTGAATACAAAAACAAGAGAGATTCTTCAGGTGTTATAGGGACAGAAATAGACCAGATTTATAAACTAGAGTTAAGTTATCCTATATCTATCGGGGGACCAGGAGTTCTATTTTACAAGGAAAGGGCTGATTACAGATCTGCAGTAAACAATTATTTAAGTTCAAAATATACCCATGATCAAATGAAGAGAAATGTAGAAGAAGCAGTTAGAAATGCTTGGCAAACAAAGGAAACTTCGAAATCTAATGCAGAATATCTAACAAACCAAGCTAATATATCTGGAGAATTTTTTGATTTAGCTATGAAAGAAGTCCAACTGGGCAACAGACAATTAATAGATATTTTATCATCAGAAACTTCATATATTAATGCGATTAGCGCAGCAGAAAGTGCTTATACTGATTATGAAATTTCTGTTTATCAATTATTGTTATCTATGGGAATATTAGATCAAAAGATATTTAATAATGTAGAATCTAATTATGATGATGTTGAGGATAAGAAACAGAATAATGATATTAGCACAGAAACAAAAGATAAAATATCTATTGAAAAGAATACTGAAAAAGAGCAAATAAAAGAGGTTTTTAAAGACAATCCTCCTAAAGTAGAAGTAGATGATATTCAGCCAGAAGAAAGTAATGTAACTATAACAAATATGGATAAAGATCTTATTCCTTCTCATAAGATTGCTCTAAAAAAGGAGTTTGCAGACAATGAACCTATGGAGATAAAGGAAAATTTAATTTCTGAAGGTTTATATAGTAAAAAATTTGAAATAATGGATGAAGCTATTATTAAAAAATTCAATATAGAGAATAATATTCCTACAGATCTTATAACAAGTAAATCAAATGACGAGTTTAATCGTAATATAGTCAAAATAAATTTAATAAAAAAAGATTTAATTAAAAGTGGCAGATATAAGATACAGTTTGGGGTTTTTAGCTCTTATTCTAATGCAGAGAAGCAATCGTTAAAAATTGAAGATAATGATTTTGATTTTTTGCAAAATAAAAATAATTTAACTCATGATACAATGATATTATCAGATAAAGACTTATTTAGATTGCAGAGTAAAAATGATTATGACTTATATAATGCAAAAATTATATGTAAAGGCTATAAAAACTCTGGATTTGAATGTATAATTAAGAAGTTATAATATAAATTAAACACGCTTTAAGTCGTATATATCTATAACAGTTTATTAAATTATTACTAATTTATTAGTTGGCGTGATGGCAAAAGATAATTTTAATAAAGATAATACAAAAACCGATATCCAAAGCATTATTAATTTGGATGTAAAATCTAATAAAGAAGAAATCAAAAATTTCAATATAACTGATAAAAATAATCAAACACTTCTAAATAATGAAGAGTTTCTAGTAGCTCAGCAGATTGTTAATGATGAAAATCAAAATACTCTTAGCGATGCTATTCAAGAACCACTATCACCTGAAGACGTTGAGGTAGTAACAGGTAATCCTGAAGAAGGCATTACTGATTTAGGAATAGATGTTGAAAATGAAACTCAGGTAATACCTGAACCATTATCACCAGCAGATGTGGAAGTTCTGACTGGTAACATAGGAGGACCGGAAGAGGGATTGCCAGAAATAGAAGATTCTCAAGAAGTTACAGAAGAAGTGCAAGTAACTCTTCCTCTAGAGGAATCAGTTATTAGTGGAGGTCCAGAAGAGGGTGTATCAGAAGTAGAAGGTTTACAGGAAGGCGTAGAACAAGAGCAAGTAACTCTTCCTCCAGAAGAGTCAGTAGTAGCAGGAGGTCCTGGGGAAGGAGTATCAGATGACGTTGCAGAAGAAGTTACAGAAGATGTACAGGTAGCACAAGCACCAGAAGAGTCAGTAGTAGCAGGAGGTCCTGGGGAAGGAGTATCGGTTGGGGACGTGGCGGATGTTGAAGAGATTCAGGTAGCTGAAGCCCAATTGATAGAACCAATAGAAGGAGCTATTGATGATATTGTAGAAGCTGAAAGTAAAGAAGCTTATAATGAGGCAATAGAAGAAGGATTGTCTCCTGAGGAAGCAACGGTAGCTGCAATAAAGGCTGGGCAAGATGCTGCAGTTGCTGCAGGAGCAGATATGGAAGAATTAACTGATATTGCATTAGATAT
>CAYRXL010000220.1:0-3034 GCA_964428295.1 uncultured Alphaproteobacteria bacterium | reverse complement strand
AACCAAAATTATTTACTATTCTTTCTGGCCAATGAATCTGATACAAATCTATGTAATCAGTTTTTAATCTCTTAAGACTACCATTAACTGCCTCATCAATATGTTTTTTATTTAACAAAGGACCTCCTCTTATCCAATCTAATCCTGGAGGTCCTGAAGCTACCTTGCTAGTTCGTCCTGAGACTTTAGTAGCTATAATTAGCTTCTCTCTATCTTGTCTATTTTTAAGCCAATTTCCAATAATTTCTTCCGTCCTATGACAAGTCTCTTCCATTGGTGGAACAGGATACATTTCTGCAGTATCTATAAAGTTTATTCCTTTCTCTAAAGCAAAATCTAATTGGCTGTGTCCTTCTTCATTCGTATTCTGCTGTCCCCAGGTCATAGTGCCTAGACATATTTCCGAGACTTGAACTGGAGTGTTTCCTAGTCTTCTGTATTTCATAGTAAGCATTTCAATTATTATAAAAATATAACTACATATTACATTTTTTTCTAAAGTAGTGGAAATTTATTTTAATATTTATAAGATATCAAATTATAATTAGGAATATCTTATGTCAATGACATTACATCAAATTAGAATTTTCTGGTCTGTTGCTCAAGCACAATCATATACTAAAGCATCAAAACTTCTGGGTCTAGCTCAACCATCTTTGTCACAACAAATCACTAAACTCGAGGAAGAACAGGGAGCAAAACTATTTAATAGAGGACACTCTAAAGTTACTTTAACTAATGCTGGAGAATTTTTATATGCAAAAGCAGAAGTAATTATGGCAAGTGTAGAAGAGGCCCAATCTGGATTGCAAGAGTTTTCAAAAAAAACAAGAGGTGTAATTTCTGTTGGCATATTAGGATCAGTTGCTAGAAATATACTCCCTAGGGCAATGATCGATCTACATAAAACCAATCCAAATATAGACATAGATGTGATTGAAGTAGCTCCTGCAGAAGCAATAGACTTACTTTATGCTAGACAATTATCTTTAGCAATATTAGCGGCAGATTCCGTAGCAGGATTAAATGCATCTTTTGATCAATCTAACATCTATACTGATTCATACGTTCTTGCTACACCTAAATCTTTAAGATTAGATAATATAGAATTAGATAAAAATTTAAAAAAAATTCTTAATTCAGCTATAATATTTGAATATGGAAGCCAACAAAAGAAAAAAATTGATGTTTGGCTTGATAAGTATATACCTAGTCGCAGGGTTATAGCTCATACAAGATCATATGAAGTAGCATTATCTATAGTAGAAGCAGGGTTAGGAATAACTATTATTCCTTCTCTAGCAGCAAGTATAGGTTCAAAAAAATCTTATGAAGTGAACTTATATGAAACAGAACTACCAGCACGTCGTCTTAAGAGTTTTATACCAACACAAAACAAGAGAATAGAACCTTATAAAACTTTTATTTCCTGTCTAGAAAAATCAGGAAAAACTATTAGCAAACCTAAAACGCTTCCTCTACCGACATTATTAACAAAAATAAAAACTAAATGATGAAAACTTTTAGGCTTAATAATTAATTTTTATAAAAAATGGAAAATTTACATGAAATTTAAACTTAAATTTTGGGGAGTAAGAGGCAGCATACCCACTCCAGGTAAAAAATTTTCCATATACGGCGGCAACACTTCCTGTATAGAGTTAGAAGCAAACAAGATTATCTTTATCTTGTACATGGGCTCCGGCATAAAAAACTTAGGAGATGATCTTATAAAAAGAGGGATAAAAAAATTTGATATTTTACTATCTCATTTTCACTACGACCACACATGTGGACTGCCGTTTTTTTCTCCCTCATTTGACTCGGAATATAAATTTTCAATAAGATCCTCTTTATCAAATGAAAGAGATATAACATTTAACGTTTTAAATAAACAAATGGCTAAACCTTCATTTCCCATTTCTTTAAAAGATTTTAAAGCCAAAATTAGTTACATAGATTTTACAATGGAAAAAGACTTTAGTTTGGGAGAAAAAAATGAGGTCAAAATACAAAGTATTCCACTGAACCACCCTGAAGGAGCTACAGGATACAAAGTAATCTACGGTGAAAAATCCATATGCTATCTTACCGATCATGAGCATATAATAGGTAAAAAAGATTCTTTTCTAATTGATTTTGTAAAAGACTCTAACATACTAATCTACGATTCAACTTATAGGGATGAAGACTTTAAAAAATATATTGGATGGGGTCATTCTACTTGGCAAGCAGGTTTAAGACTTGCAAAGGAAGCAGCAGTAAAAAAATTCTTTATATTTCACCATAATCCAGACTATGATGATATTATGATGGACCAATTATTAAAAATCACTAAAAATATTACTGAAGTAAAAACACTGATTGCAAGAGAGGGACTAAAAATAAAAGTATAATCTTATAATTAGAAATTATGGGGATTGATATGATTGATAGCTATATTAAAGAAGATTTAAAACAGAAATTTTTACCTGATGAATATATTTTTCAAGAAGGAGAAAAAGGAAATAAAGCCTACTTACTTTTAGACGGAAGAGTTGCAGTAGAAGTTAATAAGAAAAAGGTTGCAGAAATATCAGAAATGGAAATTTTTGGTGAAATGTCATTAATTCTCTCTAAGCCCCGAACTGCTAGTATTAGAGTTTTAAAACCTTCAATAGTTCTTCCCATTACTCAGGATATATTAGATGAATTGTTAAAAACCTCACCTCCAGTCGTTGCCGCATTAGTCAGACAACTAGCACACAGGTTATCACAATGTGATTCGGAAATTAATAAACTCAAAAGAGACATTTCTAAAAACTAGATTAATCTTTTTTCAAAAATACTATTAAAGGTATAATTAGCAATATTATAATGCTTAAGTATTGAGTTACTTCATTAAAAGCAACAACTGTCGCTTCTCTTTCTATAATAGAGATAATAATAAGGTATTTTGCTAATAGAGATTGTGGTGCATTAATTGCTACACCTGGAACTACATTTCCTAACGGAATTAAAAAGTAATAAATTATGTCGAAATATCAGATTAACG
>CAYRXL010000219.1:1835-3038 GCA_964428295.1 uncultured Alphaproteobacteria bacterium | reverse complement strand
AATAAATGGTCTGGCATCACTAATATTATTTGACATGGCATTGAGTGATAGGGGGGAAAGTATAATGAGTAAGGCGTTGGCAATGTCTGGTTTTTTTAGAGAAGAAGGAGTAAAATATGAGAAAATATAAGAGACATAAAACGAGTGTATATTTGCACGATTTGACGATGAGAAAACTGGAAATTATTATGGAGCGAAAGCAGTTGAGTTTTTCATCAACAATAAACTATATTCTGGAAGAAGGTTTGAGAGAGGTAATAAAATAATCATCCAAAGAGGATAAGAAAATGGGTTATATCAGCATGGATACTTGGACTTCTTTACAGACGGATAGAGATGGAAAGATAGTCAAAGTAACAAAAGAAGGAGCAGTAAATAAAGGGCACCCAGTTCCTGTAGCAGAGTTGAGAGTGAGGGTTACAGAGGGTGATAATACAGAGTTATTTACTTTGGATAAATGGCGCAAAGTTGTAATGACTAAAGGAAATGAATTCCAAATCAACAGCGCATTTACAGCAAAGAATGGTAATCGTGTTCCAGCAAGAATAGTGAAACTTTCACCAAATGGAATTGGTGATGATTTATCGGTGAAGAAGGGTGATGAGGAATGGACAACTTATCACTTGCAGAGTGGACTTGCAGAATCGTTTGCAAGTGTATGTGAGCAAACTGAGATAGCAAGTGAGAATTGGCAGAATATAAAAGCAGATAAGAAGAAAAAGTAAGGTAAGTTTGTAGGGGGATGTTGTCCGCATCCCCTCCACAAAAGTCAAATACACTTATTCCACCTGGCGAGGTGTTTATGAGAAAGAGTGCATCTAATGATTAGTAAAGCAAAATCCCACCCAAATAGTCAAGCGTCATTCGGCGCATTTTATTATTCTCAGCAAAATCAAGATTGCAGGGGTACTGGTATACCCGCAGGGGCCAGGGATACTGCAATCGGAAATGATAGTGAGGTTCTTGATAACATAGTCCTCAACTGTAACACAAAAGATGAATTACTATCTCAAAACAGATGGAAACTGAATAGACAACTGAAACAGGCATTAGTGGTTAGTGGTGTAATAGAGAAACAAGCAGTAAAGAATTGTCTAACAACAAGTAGTTTTCCAGAGATAGAAATACACCTCCCAAAAGGTAAGTCAAAATCTATTCTAAAAAATATTCATACTTGTAAAAACTTCTGGAAATGTCCTGTGT
>CAYRXL010000219.1:0-1825 GCA_964428295.1 uncultured Alphaproteobacteria bacterium | reverse complement strand
GCGATGGGATAAAATTATAGGAAAAAAGTCTAAAAAAAATTTTAAAATTAATTATTTAAAAAAAATATGACCAAATTAGCATTTTTAACTAAGATGGATAAACCGCACGTATTTGAGGCTATAAACTATTCTAAAAAATATTCATACTTGTAAAAACTTCTGGAAATGTCCTGTGTGCAGAGGGAATGCATTACACAAAAAAAGAGAAGAAATACAGCAAGTAGTAAAGAGAAGTGGCACTCAAAATATAATGGCAACATTCACTATCAGGCACGATAGGAAGGATGGTCTATTAGAGTTGATGAAAGGTCTACAATCAGCATCCAGCGACTTATGGAGAGATAGGGTATGGAAGGGTCTAAAAAAGAAATTTTTGTTTGAGTGGCAGGTAAGAAAGCTGGAAGTCACTTGGGGAAAAGAGAATGGATGGCATGCACATATTCATACTCTAATCGGGTCTTTGAGTGATGCAATAGACATAGCACATATTGAGGGAGAATTATTTAGAGCATGGGATAGGTTAGTCCAGAAATATGGATTACAACCATTAGATAGACAGGCAGGAGTCAATGTAGTTCCAGCAGATAGTGCAGATACTTACATAGTAAAATGGATTATAGGAAAAGAGATGGCAGGTTATAAATCTGGGCGGAAAGGTAATGTCTCTATGGGAGATTTAGAGTTGGATATTTTGCAATATTCATTATCCCCCAGGCACGATGGATATGTCAGCGAAAGTCAGTCAAGAGCACTTCTAAAGGAATATCATATGGCATTTGAGAAGAGGAAATTTCTACAACCCGGCGGTAAGTATAATGAGATATTAGGTAAGTCCAAGGCATCAACTGAAACAGAAGAAATAGAAGAGGAAAAAGACGAAGGTGATAAGGATGTGGTGTATGTCAAAACATCATTCTGGAGCAAATTATTCTACTCTGGATATGCATTTGATTTCTTATCGGTGTTAGAAGAAAGAGGTGTGGTTGATGGTTTAGATTGGTTAGAAAGAAGAGTAAAAAATCCAGAAGAAATATTGAGAAACATAAGAGTGGAGGTACGAGGGAGGCCATCCAACCCCGAAGGGGCACCGCACGAAGTGTTGAGATGGACGAGTGTAGTACCTCCACGACAAAAAGAAAACTCCCTTTGAGAAAATCAAAAAATTAAAAAAAATCATTTTTTGTTTATGAGAAGGGAGGAAGCAAACGAAGTGCGCAAGTAGGCGTGAAGTCAAATTCCCGATTTTTATATATAAAGTGTAAGGAAAAATCCTTACCAGATAAGCAACAAATAAATCGGGAGTTGGTGTGGAAAAGATAGTCAAATACGAAGTCAAATTATTAGTCAAAAATTATAACAATCAGCACATCAAAAGATTTGAGAATGCATTACTCAAAGCAGTAAATACATCTGGTCTAAATCAGACGGAGTTGAGTTCTGTTAGGGAGGTAAAGTGATGTGGCAAGAAGTATACGAAAAGGCAGTAGGAAGGGGAAAACATAGGGACGAGTGGTTTGTCCTACAGCGTATAGAAGATGTGATTGAGGGAGGCATATACGGCACGGCAGATGGTTTGGTGAGAGTGCAAGATAAGTCAACTCGTCCAGATGAAGTATTTGCACAAGTGATTTTAGCGACAAATGGAGATATTCATAAGGGAGATGTATTTTCATATCGGTATGATGAGTTGTATAGGGGAGCAGACAACAGGTGGATGAATTGGAATACAGAAGCACTCAAAGATTATATTCTAGGGCAAGCACGGCATAAAAATATTGATGATATAAACACAAAACCAGTTCTGGAAAAACGCATATACGAGCAC
>CAYRXL010000218.1:1161-3042 GCA_964428295.1 uncultured Alphaproteobacteria bacterium | reverse complement strand
AAAATGTATCTGGAATTTTAATTCCTGGTGGATTTGGAAAAAGAGGAACAGAAGGTAAAATATCAGCTATTAACTATGCAAGAGTAAAAAAAATACCTTTTTTGGGTATTTGTTTTGGTATGCAAATGGCTGTAATAGAGATGGCACGAAATATTTTAAAATTAAAAGATGCTGGATCGAGTGAATTTGGTTCTTTTAAAAATAATATTGTAGGATTGCTTAAGGAATGGAAGCATGGAAGAGCAATAATAAGTAGAAGTAAATCTGATGATAAGGGTGGCACAATGAGACTTGGATCATATAGTTGTGTGCTTAAGAAGAATTCTAAAGCATCTTTGATTTATAAGAAAAAAATAGTAAAAGAAAGGCACAGACACAGGTACGAGGTAAATATTTCATATGAAAAAAAATTAATTAAAGCTGGGGCAGTAATTTCTGGAAAATCTCCTGATGGTAATCTTCCAGAAATAATAGAATTGATAAATCATCCTTGGTTTATGGGTGTTCAATTTCATCCTGAATTAATATCTAAACCACTTAATCCTCATCCTTTATTTTATTCTTTTATTAGAGCAAGTGTAAATGGAAGGAACAATTAAATTGAAAAATTTTAATAATAAAATGGTTAAAATTAGGGATATTGAATTTGCAAATAACATGAATTTTAAACTTATTGCAGGACCATGTGTAATTGAAAATAGAGAACATGCTCTAGAAATGTGTGAAAGATTAATTAAAATAACTAAACCTTTAGGAGTAGATCTTATTTATAAGAGTTCATTTGATAAAGCTAATAGAACTAGTATTGAAAGTGAGAGAGGTGTTGGAATTAAAGATGCTATTAGAATATTTGAAGAATTAAAAAGCAAGTTTAACGTTCCAATAATTACTGATGTACATGAAAGTTATCAATGTGAATTAATTTCTTCAGTTGTAGACATTATACAAATTCCAGCATTTTTATGTAGGCAAACAGACCTATTATTTGCAGCTGCAAATACCAATAAATGCGTTATGATTAAAAAAGGTCAATTTTTAGCACCTTGGGATATGAAAAATGTTACTAATAAATTAGTCAAATCAGGTTGTAAAAAAATTCTTTTGTGTGAAAGAGGGGTAAGCTTTGGGTACAATACCCTAGTTTCTGATATGAGGTCAATTTCTATTATGAAAGAATCTGGTTGGCCCGTAATCTTTGATGCTACACATTCCGTTCAACATCCAGGGGGCATAGGAATATCTTCAGGTGGTGAGAGAAAATATGTACCTGTTTTAGCTAGAGCTGCAATTGCTGTCGGTGTTTCAGGCTTATTTCTGGAAACTCATAATGACCCTGAAAATGCACCTAGTGATGGGCCTAATATGATTAACATAGAAAATCTTAAACCTTTATTGGAAAAAATTATTAAAATTGATAAAATAATAAAAACTGACTGATGAAAAATCACTTACTATTCCTACGATAGATAATATAAAAGCTTACGAGATATTAGATAGTAGAGGAAATCCTACTATTCAAGTTGATGTTGCACTTGCCTCTGGAAATGTAGGTTCAGCTTCGGTTCCTTCTGGTGGGTCTGTCGGAAGCCACGAGGCAATTGAACTTCGAGATAAAGATTCTAATAGATATGGTGGTAAAGGAGTTTTAAAATCTCTAAAAATAATAAACCATGATATTTTTAGAACTATTCAAGGAATGGACGCTAGAGAACAAAAGAAGATTGATTCAGCTATGATTGAATTGGATGGTTCAGCAGACAAGTCTAAACTAGGTGCCAATAGTATTTTGGCAGTGAGTTTAGCTATTGCTAGAGCCTCTTCAAATTATATGAATCTTCCTTTATTTAAGTATATTTGCGGGATTAATACCAATCTTTTACC
>CAYRXL010000218.1:0-1151 GCA_964428295.1 uncultured Alphaproteobacteria bacterium | reverse complement strand
TTGGTAAATATTATAAATGGTGGAGCCCATTCTAATAATAATCTTGATTTACAAGAATTTATGATAGTTCCTATAGGGGCAAAAACTTTTTCTGAAGCAATTAGGTGGTCGAGTGAAATTTTTCATAATTTAAAAGATGTCTTAATTAAGTACAACTATAATACAGGAATAGGTGATGAAGGAGGATATGCACCAGATCTTAGAACAAATGGAGAAGCTATAGAAATAATTTTAGAAGCTGTAGAAAAAGCAAAGTATAAGCCTGGAAGTGAAGTAATGATATCGATTGATGCTGCTTCTACAGAAATATTTAAAAAAGGTAAGTATTATTTAAGTTCAGAAAATAAAACTTTTGATTCCGACCAAATGATTCAGTATTTCGTTGAAATATGTAAAAATTATCCAATTTTTTCAATAGAAGATGCAATGTCTGAAAATGATTGGATTGGATGGAAAAATATTACAACAGAATTAGGAAACAAAATACTTTTAGTGGGTGATGATTTATTTGTTACAAACATTAGCAGGCTTAAAAAAGGAATAAATAAATCTTCAGCAAATGCTATTTTGATAAAACCTAACCAGGTAGGTACTTTGAGTGAGACGCTAGAAACTATTCATTATGCTAAAAAAAATAACTATAAGATAATAATATCTCATAGATCAGGGGAAACTGAAGATACTACGATTGCTGATCTTGCAGTGGCTACAGGAGCAGGGCTGATTAAAACAGGATCAGTTACTAGGTCAGAAAGATGTGCTAAATATAATAGATTACTTAAAATAGAAAATAATATTGGTAAGAATGCACAGTTTTGGAATGGTATTTAATGTTTACTAATAAACGAAAACTTTTTATTACTTGTTTTTTTACTTTTTCTTTTTCTTACTTTGTTTACCATTTTATAAATTTAGATAATGGAATATCTACTTTATTTAAGAAAAATAAAATTTTTATCTTAAAACAAAAAGAAGTTGATACTATTAAAGATGAGATCAATATGCTTTCAAAAAAAATAGAGTCACTTGATAAAGAACCTCATGATATAGATTTGATAAATGAGTTAGCTAGGCGAACACTAGGTTATAGTGAAGACAACGAAATCACCATCAAGCTAGAGAAATAGTTCTATTAATTATTTTAAGTAATT
>CAYRXL010000217.1:0-3049 GCA_964428295.1 uncultured Alphaproteobacteria bacterium | reverse complement strand
GCGTAGTGTTCCCAAAGCAAATAGATCTGGGTTGTCCCAAAACCCGCAACTCCAAAGTTCAATACTTCAAAGTGCATTAAACAAAGGAATAAACCTTAATCACAGCTGCAAATCAGGCTATTGCGGAAGCTGTAAAGTAAAATTAGTTAAGGGAAAAGTAAAATTACAAAGAAAACATTATGACTGCATTTCACCAAAAGAAATAAAGAAAAATAATATACTACTTTGTCAAGCAACACCACTTACCAGTGATATACATATTGCGATAAATAATAAAACTTTAAAAAAATTAACTGAATCTATCTCATTAAAACCTAAAGAATACATTGGTGAAATAATATCTCATAAAAATATTACTCCGAGGGTAAAAGAAATTAAAATAGCTTTATCTAATAATTCCGGTTTCTCTTATAAAGCAGGAATGAACGTAGAATTTATTTTACCTGGTTTAACCAAAAATAGATCTTATTCAATAGCTAACTCGCCTAAGTTAGCTACAATAAATAGAAAAACAATTCTCAGGTTTTTAGTTGTACTCCACCAACAAGGGAATGCTTCTAAATATATACATAATTCCCTTAAACTCGGTGAGACTATAAGTATATTTGGTCCATATGATAGTTTTAATTATGATTTCAAAAATAATAAACCTCTACTAGCTCTTGCTGGAGGAACAGGGTTGGCACCTATATTTTCTATTATCCACCACAAACTACTATTATTAGATAAATGCCATCCTATCATGCTAGTTCTATCAGTAAAGAGCAGAAAAGAAGTACTAGACATGGACCTTTTATACGAATTAAATGACAAATACAAAAATTTTTCATTCAAAATAACACTTACTAAAGAAGAAAAAACACCCTTAAGTAGATTCCTAAATGGTAGGATTCAAAATATACTTCAAAAAATTCATAATGATTTATCTAGCCATCAGATTCTTATCGCTGGTTCTAGTAATTTTGTTAGCGCAGCCAAAGCAACATCTATCTCACTTAAAGCTAATAAAAAATATATATTTGAAGATGAGTTTGCAAATGCAGAATAACTATTTTTTTTAATCATTTTTTCTATATTTTGCATCTATAATTGTAACTTTATTATTGGAATCACCTTCATCATGATTATTTTGGAAATTAAGGTCGGCATACGATTTTTTAGTAACAAATTTTTTGTAAATATACACAAACAGATAAAAAGGTATAATTAAAGCCAACAATATAAAAAAAAAGAATGAAAAAAACACCACAGATAATACCACTAATCCTATTGATAAAAATAATATAAGTATAGTGGTTAGGCTATTTTGTTTTTTTATATTCAAGTAAACATTTTTAATCATCGTACAAATTAATGCCTAAATAATTTCATCAAACCTATCAAAGTGATAGTCTGCATTACCAAAAGATAAATCAATGGCAGTTAATCTTTTAAAATAATGACTAATTGCCATCTCCTGAGTAACTCCCATTCCTCCATGAAGTTGTATTGCTTCTTCTCCAAAATTTCTTCCCGATGTACCAACATAAATCTTTGCTGAAGAGATTGCCTTTTTTCTAGTATATTCATCTTTTTGAAAATTAAGATTTATCATACATGCAAGAGATTTCATTTCTTCTGTTTTAATAAACATTTCGACAGCTTTGTGCTGAATTACCTGAAACTGTCCTATTTTTCTACCAAATTGCTCCCTAGTTTTAATATATTTTAATGTTTGATCATACATAGATGACATTACACCCACACACTCATTGCATATAGCAATAGTCGCAAAATCAATTATTTTCTCAATACAATTAAAATTTTGAGAATTGTATTCTAGTTCATACTGCTTAGATATCACTGTATCACTGAAAGTCAAATCAGATGCTTTAAACCCATCAACTGTTCTGTAGTTTCTAAAAGTTAATCCTTTAGAATCTCTTGGAATTATAAATAATTTAATACCCTTTTTATCATTAACATTACCTTCAACTCTAGCTGTAGTCACAATATAATCTGAGTTTTCTGCTCCTAGAACTAAAGATTTTCTTCCATTTATTACCCATCCATTATTATTCTTTTTAGCAAGTGTACTTACATAAGATAAATCGTATCTAGATTTAGGTTCTATATATGCAAAGGATAGAAATATTTCTCCATCTATAAGAGCTTTTAAATAGTATTCTTTTTGTTTCTTATTTCCTAAAGCTTCTATACATTTACCACCCATTAAAATTGAAGACAAATAAGGTTCTAAAACTAATCCTTCTCCAAAAGATTGCATAATAACTGAGATATCTACAGCGTCCCCACCAAACCCTCCATATTCTTCTTCAAATGGCAATCCTAGCCAACCTAACGAAGAAAATTCACTCCAAACTTCCTTGTTAACTGAAAGATTAGAATTCAAAAACTTATTACGATATTCAAAAGTGTAGTTTTCTCGTATAAATTTTTCTGCAGAATTTTTAATTAGTTTTTGATCATCACTTAGCTGTAAATCCATGATGCTACTTATAAACCCAAAACCATTTTTGCAAGTATATTTTTTTGAATCTCATTGGATCCACCATATATTGTAGTTTTACGATAATTGAAATACTTAGGTGCAGCATTAACAGCATAGGAAGCACTTAAAGGTGTTTCGTTACTACCTGGCTTTAGGTATTCTGGCTGATAAGGTAATCCATGGTGCCCAACTGCATCTAAAGTTAGTTTGGTAATTTCTTGTTGGAGTTCAGAACCTCTTATTTTAAAAAAAGAAGCCTCTGGTCCTGGCTTCCCTCCTTTAGTTTCTTTAGATATAATTCTGAGTTCAGTAAATTCCAGTGCAGATAGAATTACTTCTGCCTTGGTTAATTTATCTCTAAATCTAGCATTCTTTATTAATGGTTGTCCATTTGAGTTTTCTTTTTTTGCAATTTCCTTAATCTTACGAATAGCCTGTTTTGATCTACCAACAGATGCAATGGAAGTTCTTTCATGAGACAGAAGTAATTTAGCAACACTCCAACCTTTATTCTCTTTATAAATTAAATTGTCTAAAGGAACTTCTACATTTTCAAGA
>CAYRXL010000216.1:0-3057 GCA_964428295.1 uncultured Alphaproteobacteria bacterium | reverse complement strand
AACCCACAGCCCCCGGTTTTGGAGACCGGTGCTCTACCAATTGAGCTACACTCCTAAATAAACCGGATCCATTCCTATATTAATTTAGTATACTATTTCAAACTTATACTACAATTATAAATATTTACAATATATGAATACTGATCATAATGGAGCGGGTGAAGAGAATCGAACTCTCATAGCCAGCTTGGAAGGCTGGAGCTCTACCATTGAGCTACACCCGCTTACTCCATGTAATTGCTAAATATTTTCAAGGTATATCTAACACAACAATCATTAATTTTATTATCTTGCACAATCTAGTAATCTACAATCAAAACAACAATCAAATAAATACCTTATAAAAATCGAAGTATATGAATTTAACAATGAAAGTAAAGTAATATTAACAAGATAAAATTAGGTTTAAAAACTCTCAAAAACGCATAACACAAGGGAGAATCTAGAATAAGTATAATATAAAAATCAAAAAAACTAACCATCAATCTTGAACTCATCCAATGCCAAATAATTTACTCTTGAATAAGAGAAGTTAAGCCTTCTGAATCTAAACTATTTTTAATATTTTTACCCAAATCTCAGTAGATAATAGACCGAACTTTTTCTCTACCTAGATTAAAAATTAAATCTAATATGCTTGCTCCAGAGTTTATACAGGACAAAGCATGCGAATTTATCTTTTCTATTTCTTTATATTTAGAATATATAAGACTTATTTTATTTTCAGTAAATTTTTGTGGATTTTGATATTTCTTAGCACCATCCCCTGACAAATAAGTATTGCCGCCACATCTCTTGATGATATCAACTAATCTATCAGATGCTGATAATTTATTATTATTAGAAAAAGAGGAAGAATTTCTATATTTAACATTTATTTTAAGCCACGATGCTATAGTTAAAACAATCTCTCTATTTGTGGAAGAAAGACTCTCATGAGATAAGTTCTGATATAATTTATATAAATCATCCCAGTTTTCATAAAAGTAAGGTGCTTTCTGATAGGCATTCTTTATTTTCGATAGATGTCTTTGACCCCAATCAGGCTGCGCAAACTTAACTTCGTTAATAGTTTCTCCTAATTTAAAATTTACTGGAATCGTTAGCCATGAATACTTCTGGTCATAAATTATTTGAGTTCTATTTACGTATTTATTTTTTGAATATTGATCATCATCTAAAAATATAAAATAATCAGAAGCTAATAGCTTATAAAAATACCCCCCCCAGGGTAAATAATTAGGTTGATGCATAGCAATAATCATAAAATTATGGTAGCTTGTTACATTATCTTTCTGAAAACGAATGCTTACGAAATTAAAAAACTATACCTGGATACCAAACAAATACTTAGAGTTCAATACTAAAAACTTTCTCCTAAGAACTCTGACAGTAGACGATGCAACCAAAAATCATGTTTCTTGGTTAAATAATAAAAAAATTAATAAATGGCTAAACTCATATTGGAAAAAACATACATTAGAAACTGTTAAACATTTTATAATGTCACAAGATCATTACAATGTATTCCACCTAGCGATAATTGATAAAAAAGAAAAATATCATATAGGTAACTTTACTATTATTGTTGATCATTATCATAAGACCGCAGAAACTAGAGTGTTAATAGGTGAAGAGAAATGGTGGGGAAAAGGGGTAGTAATAGAATGCAGAGAAAACATTATTAACTGGTTATTTAATGAATTAAGAATGCATAAAATATATGGGCAACCTGCTCTGAAAAATATAGCAGCTATATTTAATTACCAACAGCAAGGATATAAATGTGAAGCCATTTTAAAAGATCATAAACTTTTTTCAGATAACAATAGATACGATGTGGGAATTTTTTCTTTATCAATAAATAGATGGATAAAAATAAAAAAATAGTTATTCTAAATTATTTTGAGTATTTATGAATAATTTTCTTAGTTTTTCTGGCAACATAACAGATTGTAACCAATCCATAACTTGGACTAACTCTCAACTAAAACTCTTAATAAAAGAAAAGGTTTTAGAGCTAAAAAAATTAGGGATCTCTTCAAAAGACATTGCAATTATATCTCACCGTAAACTACCAAACTTCTTCATTGATCTCATCGCACTTTGGGAAATAGGGGTATGCGTAGCACCTACCAATGCAAAAATCACGAACTTTGAACTAAAAAATATAATTAATTTTTTAGAACCCAAATTGGTAATACTAGATCAAGAAGTTATATTGAAAAAAGAAAACGTCGAAAAGAATGTTTCCGAGATTAATTCTATTGATAATAAAGCTCTGGTACTATTTACATCAGGAACCACTGGAGCACCAAAGGCTGTTGTGCATTCATTCAGATCAATAATAAGCAGAATATCTCTCAATAGATATTTTATTGGAAAAAAAACATTGCAAAATACTATATGCTTACTCCCGTTACATTTTGGTCACGGTTTAATAGGAAACTGTCTATCAGTTTTATATAATAACTGTAACTTATTTGTTTTAGGAAACAACTTAGCAAACCTTGCAAATATTGAACTTACACTAAAAAAGTATAATATTACATTCTTAAGTTCAGTCCCTTCATTGTGGAAAAATATATTAAAATTATCTCCAAATGTAAGTGAATTAAATAATTTAAAAACAATTCATATCGGATCAGCACCTTTGTCATCAGACTTATGGAAAGAAGTAATAGAATGGAGTAAAGGAAAAGAAGTAGTCAACGCTTATGGAATTACAGAAACAGCAAACTGGACTGCCGGAGCTTCTTCTTTTAAATTTCAAGTTCAAGATGGTTTAGTAGGTAGCATGTGGGGGGGATTCATGGCTATTTTAGATCAAGATCAAAATATACTCACATCTGGACAAGGAGAAATTTTAATCAAGTCCCCTACAATCATGAAAGGTTACCATAAAAATGATGCAGTCACAAAAAAAGTTTTTTACAATGGATGGTATAGAACTGGGGATATAGGATACTTAGAAAATAACATAATGAAAATAATTGGAAGGTGTAAAAGTGAAATTAACAGGGCAGGACTGAAAATACTTCCAGAAGAACTAGATAT
>CAYRXL010000215.1:0-3113 GCA_964428295.1 uncultured Alphaproteobacteria bacterium | reverse complement strand
ATGGTAGAACGTCCACAAGTTAACCATCCATCCTACCCACCACGAGATAAAACTCGTAGAAAACGACTTGATTGGACAGAGGATACTCCAACCGCAAAACTTCTAAAAGACAAATCTTATTTACATCCTGAACAACGGGATTACAGAAAGGCTCCAAATGAAAATACGAAGGGCAGTCCTCCGTATGTTAACGATGATCCAAAAGAAGTAAAACATAAAACTAAACATCCTGTTGCTCATTCACACCGACATTTACATAAAGAAGGTGATGGAGGAGGTGATAGTAGTGGAAGTTCCTTTGGTGGAACTGTATTCACTTCTACAAATGCAGGAATTTTTTCTCCAACATATGGAGAACGAGAAGCAAAATCTAAAAAGAAACGAAGTGGAATAGAAAAGTTAGGAGTGTATTTAACAGATGGTTCCCCAACAAAGAAGGGATTGAAAAAATCAGCAGGGTTAGAATTAATAGAATGGTTGTTAAAACAAGATGAAGACGATCTACAAAAACCTATAGAAAGAACAGGAGACTTACCTCCTGAAAGTGCGGTACTGGCAGAGCAAAAAGACATGGAAGATAAAATTAAAATATTATCAGACCAAGATAAGAAGAGGAGGAATTCAATGGAAGAAAATGCAAACCCACCTACAGGTGGTGAAGGTTCCCTCCCCGATAATGGTGTAGGACAAAGTAGGGCTTTTGCCTTATCAAAACAGCCTATGGCATGGGGGCCTGAAGGCGGAGGTTCACAGAATGATGAACTGCAAAGATCGGGACGTTTGGATACGGACGATGACGATTATTATGATGAGGAATTTGAAAAGGCTATGGGTCATCTATATCAAATATCTAAAGAAGATGATCAACCTAATCATCCAGTTGCGGATGTAATATTACAACTAATGAAAGATAAAGCACTTGACGAAAAATAGTTTTTCTGATATAGTGTGTCCCAAATGCGAAGGTAAGATGCGTATGAACGCAGATCAAGACTTGTCATGTATTACATGTGGCAAGGTAATTACATTACAGGTAAGGAGGACTTATGATTCCAGAACAGGCAAGATTAGAAATAGGAAGAAAAAGAGCAGCAGGAGAGACATGGACGGGGATAGCGAGGTGGATACAGGACGAATACGGCGTGGAAGTTCACAGAACAACAGTTCAACGTTGGCACGACAAAGACATCCTTTCCGAATTTGAACTTGAAGAGAGTTCAGATATAGTAGACTCTTCTAAAGAACGTCTTAAAATCGATAAAAAGCTTCAAACATTTAAAGCAGAATCAGTTTATTGGAAGAAGATGTATGAGCAATCTTCCAAGAATGAGGCGAGAAAAGATGTAGTAGCAGAGATAATTCAAGATTTAGTTCCTGCATTTAAAGCAGTTAGGGTTCCAAAACCCTCAAATAGAAAAGGTAAAAGTGATACGGAACAAATTGTTGTCGCTCCACTTACCGATACTCACGTAGGAGACTTTGTTAAAGCTGATCAAATGATAGGTTTGAATCAGTATGATATAGACATCTTTAATAAACGATTAAGTGGATGGTCAGAATCAGTCTATAATCTCGTAGAACTAAGACGGAACATTGCTCCAGTTAATAAACTAATTGTTCCAATGCTAGGCGATATGATTAGCGGAGATATTCATGATGAATTAGCACGTACTAATATTGATCATTGCATGGGACAGATGATTAGAGGAGCAAACTTAATAGCCCAAGCTATAATGTTCTTTGCACCACATTTCCAAGAGATTGAAGTACCTTGTGTTGTAGGTAATCATGGTCGGATGACTAGGAAACCTCCAATGAAAGATAAGTATATGGATTGGGATTATATGTTGTATCAATGGGTAGCTGCATTTTGTGCTAACCAAAAGAATATAACCTTTAAGATTCCTCGTAGCTTTGCAACTTCTTTCGATGTATATGATCGAAAAGTGTTAATTATGCATGGCGATGCTATTTCGGGAGCGGGATCAGGAACAACCATTATGAATACGATTGCTAAGATGCGTTCTGTATTTGAATATGGACGAGCAGCAGACAATAGTAATATTGCTATCCCTGACCATTTTGATTCTGTTATGCTTGGACATTTCCATAGAGTAGATGAATATGATATTGGAACGGGAGAAATACATATATGTGGAACTATGAAAGGCGGAGATGAATTTGCCTTACAACGACTGCAAGTATTTACTCCACCGAAGCAAATAGTCACTTACTGGCATCCTCAATACGGTTGTGTAGGGAAAGAAACCCTGTACTTAAATCGTTATGATGATGTAGAAAGTAAGTTTACAGACATTATTCCTGAAATTTGGATTAATTCAGTATAATATTATATAGGTATTTAAGGAGATATATATGTCAATTTATGCAAAAGCAGTACAAGCAGGATTAAAGATTGCCCTAGAAAGGGCTGCCCGCAAAATGTTTACTGATATGCAAGACAAATATCCTGACTATGCAGATCAAGTACCTAAATCTTCTGCCTATTTACGAATAGGAGGAAATCGAATTGAAGTAGGTTTCAACGATCCGAAAGTAATGGAACTTGACGGAGGGAAAGAAGGCTTTCCTATTATTGGTAGATATAGGCAGAGGGTTAAACGACATGCACGAAAATTAAAATCCGGGAGAACAATACAAGTTAAAGATCAAATACGAGAATATAATGGATATAAACCATTGAAAACACGAAAAGGTACTTGGTATATGGCAGACAAAACGCCAAGTACTGGAGGAAACAAATTTTTTACTAAAGCTTATGAAGATAACTTTTTAGGAGATTCTTTTAATACTATCCTGAAACAAGCAATTGTAGAACAGTCTTTAAAATAGTAAAGTTCTAGAAAAATTAAGGAGAGAGAACTATGGTAGACGTAACAAAAGTAACGGCGGAACAGGAATTTATTATTGCGAGACATTCTCGTATGGTTGGGAAAGTATTAGACTTAGTAGAAGCATCGCTTCCTGAAGGAAATCAATGTGAAAAATTAAAGAAGTTAATACAAGTTCCGCTATATGACTTTAGAAATGATATCTTACGCCTAACAAAAGGCGAAATTATAGAAGAAACGTTAGATTAGCGTAGGATTTTT
>CAYRXL010000214.1:1807-3125 GCA_964428295.1 uncultured Alphaproteobacteria bacterium | reverse complement strand
GCTGCAACCACCCCGGCCTTGCGATAGACCGAACGACCAAGTGCCTGCAGTTCACTGACCCGTACACCAGGGCGCATCGCCTGCATTACTGCGGCTGCCGCTTCTGAGGTCGCCGAAGCATAGGTCCGGGCACTGCCCACAGGTTCACCATCGACAACCCACGTTTTGCCGCCATCCCAGCAGTAAAGATCCAGTGTGCCGTGACAATCGAACATGACATGCAACCCTTGACTCACTTCGAAATCTTCAAGCCCAGTCTGCAACATGACGGTTGAATCAACTCCCTGTGGATGGCCCCAGATCATCGCACCTGGATCGCGTACGAAACCTCCCAGACCGACAGCGGCACAATGGTACACATGGTTGAATTCCCGCCACGTCATACCACGCTGCCAACTCGCGATCGATTGCTCGATTGCTGCCTGGTTAAGCGCTGTCGATCGCTTAAGCATTGTTATCTCATGCTCGGTCTTTACCGCTCGCGCATACATCATGGGGTCATAGCCATCGACCACCTCCACAGCATCCAATCCCAATTGAAAACCGAAACGCATATCATCAAATGCGACCCGGCCCCGCGATAATCCAAGATCAGCAAGCGCTCCCCGGCAAGCTGCTGATATTGAATCGGAGAAGTTGTCTCGAACACTTTGGGCCCAGCCATTGTTTCCCGAAGCAGGTGAAATAAACCGATCGATGTCATTTTTCGCCGGAGGAAGGTCCAATGGCAGCATGACTGCACGAAATGATCGTATGTCAGTAATCCAAGTCGGTTGGCTCATCAACGAACTGACGTAGTAATCGGCCAGCAACCGCACAGGCTGATCTGGAGCATGACGTGAAATGGCGACCGCGTAGGGACGAGGTTCGTCAGACTTGTGGGCAATGCCACTGAAACCTGAAAGGTAATAGACGTTATAGGGTGTCGAAACCACGATACCATCAAGGTTGCGACGTGCCATGCCCTCCAGCAAACGCCCGATGTTACAAAACTGGCCGGGCAATTTGTGTCGAGAAAATCTGGATCCTTCAACTTGTGTTACAGACATACACTCCTCCTGGAAAAAAGAACCGAGTGACCAAGACACCCTCTCGATTCATTCGAACGCAATAAAATCTAGCAGATGCGCCACCGGCGTGTTTTCCAAGGCTGTTTGAGTCAACCTAACAACGAACCCCCAACACGGTACGCGCAAATGCCGGGTAAGTTTCCCCAATCGCGGCACCAATCGCCCCTCGAATCAAGTCAAGTTCTTCATCAGTGGGGGTCCGCGTGACCGAAACCTCTCCGGCGATATCAAATTCGAACCCCGTATTG
>CAYRXL010000214.1:0-1797 GCA_964428295.1 uncultured Alphaproteobacteria bacterium | reverse complement strand
CGTATTATCGGTGACCGTTTTGATTGTCTCGCCCGGGTGCACGCTCCGCAACCGAAAGCCAGGCAGCAACTGATCAAAATCGAACAGGCATCGACCCGTTAACAGGACTCGTGGACCACCGGGTCGGTATATCTTTTCCTCACTGGTGCCTGGCGCACTGACAAAATCGACTTTTGATACAAGATTGCGCTGACTGTGGGCCAAACTGAACAGAATGACATTGGGCACCAGAATATAAAGGTAAGCAGAACCAAAAGAACCGGGAAACCGGACCGGTTGCGCCGGATAATCCCCAATCCCGACCAGATTAATATTCGCCCCTCCATCTATCTGTGCGCCCCCGAGAAAAAACGCATCGATGCGGCCCTGGGCCGCGCAATCAAATAACTCACGCCCCCCGTCAGTAAAGGTGTTGTGCTGCTCACTGCCCAACACCGATACCCTAAGAGCGGGGGATTTTTGCCTAGCTAACAAAGCACCAGCACCAGGGATCGGCGACGCTGCACCCACGGCTACGTGTGAGCGCTCCCGTAATAAATCAGCGATAGTGACAATGAGCAATTCTTCAATGCGGTAACTCACAACGTACTGGTCGCGGCCGACCCGTGCAAGTAAGCACTCAGGTACTCATTAAACCCCTCCGTGGTGATTGCACGACGGGCGTAGTCTTGCAAGTTGTCTTGGTCCGCCGCGTAACAACCCCAAAGACCGACAGGCCAGGCTCCTTTTTCGGCAACCGAAATGCCATGGATATACATGCTGGGGATAACGCCCGCCGCCGTGCGCTCGTCAGCGAGCAACGAATCAGAAACGACTTCTTCCACTGTCACCAGGGTGGTTTCAGCGGCATGCGCCATGGTCATCAATTCTCGCCGTATGCCCACCCACACGTTGCCATCAGTATCAGCCAGCGGGGCATGGAAAAGTGCGACATCGGGACGAATGGCAGGTAACAGCACGATGGGATCATCAGCAGCAAAAGGATTGTCCTGCACAATCCAGTCAGGCCGGTAGCGAACAAGATCCGAACCAATAATCCCACGCAGAGGCATAAACGGCAGCCCCTTTTCCGCAGCCTGTAGACCGGCGTGAATCGCCGGACAGGTCGACTCTCGCATATCGATCGAACCAGTGCGCATCGCGTCGGTAAATCGGGGTGCTAGACCATGTTCACCCAGCGTCACGGCAGCAGATTCCAGTACCGACACACAGCCAGCCCCGATCAACAAATCAACCTGCAAACCACCTTGCGGTACCGTAATCACCCTAAGATCTGTAACCCCGCGCTCAATCAAAAAACGTACAGCGCTCATGGCGCAGCCTGAATAATCGGGGGGCAACGCAAGACTGGTACCATCTTGTATCCGGATCACCAGTGTTTCGAGATCCAAAACCTCAATCATAGGGCAACTCGCAAAACCGTGGAAAATGCCAAACGCCAGAAATTAGGTTACCAGATCGCGATCAACCGCGCCGCCTCCGTTTGACTTAAACGAACAATACAAAAATAATTGCCGCTGAGCACACCAACAGAGCAACAGGCTATGGCACAGGCACTCAAATCACAGACTTTAGAGACGGTTCCAATGTCCAATGAAGAACGCTCGCTCAGGGTCGATCTCGCAGCAGCCTACCGGCTGGTCGACTAGTTTGGCTGGTGTGAACTGATCTACGGCCACCTGACTGCCCATGTCCCTGGGCCGGAACCCCATTTCCTCATCAATCCCTATGGGCTCAACTACGATGAGGTAACTGCCTCTAACCTGGTCAAAATTGACATCGATGGAAAGGTTGTCG
>CAYRXL010000213.1:0-3125 GCA_964428295.1 uncultured Alphaproteobacteria bacterium | reverse complement strand
GTAATAATACTTATTATTGGTTTGCTTATAACATTTGTTGCATCAAGTCGTCCTCCTAGCCCTGTTTCCAGTATTACTAAATCAGCGTGGTATTTAGAAAAAACAACGAAGGTAGCAGCAGTTATTAATTCAAAGAAGGTTATTTTTTTGTTTTGATTTATTTGATATACGTAAGATAGTGTTTTTTTTAAATTATTATTTGAAATATTTTTTCCAGATATTTGTATTCTCTCATTAAAAGAAACTAAATGCGGTGAAGTATACAAGTGAACTTTTTTTCCTGATTGTTTTAATATTGAACTTAGAAAAGACGCCACCGATCCTTTTCCATTAGTTCCTGCTATGTGTATAACAGGAGCTAAGGATTTTTCTGGATTTTTGAGTTCTTTTAATAATCTTTTTATTCTGCTTAAGGACAAATCAATTCTTTTAGGGTGGTTTAAATACAGTAAATTTAGAAGATCTGATAGATGCCTGTCCTTATGAAGTAACTTATCACCGGTAGTTTTATCTTTCATTGAAGGTATTATATATTTTTGTTATTAAGATGATTGATAATTTGTCCAATGGTTTTAGGTAATTCTTTTCTTTCAACGATCATATCAAGCATACCATGTTTTGCGAGATATTCGCTTCTTTGAAATCCTTCGGGTAATTTTTCTTTTACTGTGCTTTCTATTACCCTAGGTCCTGCAAATCCTATTAAAGCATTAGGTTCAGCTATTAGAATATCTCCTAACATGGCAAATGAGGCTGATACTCCTCCAGTAGTAGGGTTTGTAAATAATACTAAATAAGGAAGCTTAGTATCTTTGAACATTTTAATTGCAGCTACTGTCTTAGGAAGTTGCATGAGAGAAATTATACCTTCTTGCATTCTAGCCCCTCCAGAAGCAGCGATGATTAATAATGAATATTTTAGTTTTTTGGCTATGACAGTAGCTTCTACCACCCCATTTCCAACAGCCATTCCCATTGAACCTCCCATAAAGTTGAAGTCTAACGCTGCTATAACAGTTCCTTTTTCCATTATTTTTCCTTTAGCAATTAATATGGCATCGATCCTATTAGATTTTATCTGAGCTGTTTTTAACCTTTCTGTATATTTTATTTTATCTTTGAATTTTATAGGATCTTCTTTAATTTCAGGCAATTGAATTTCTGTGTACTTTTTATCATCAAATAAATGTTCTAGTCTGTTTTTTAATGGAAAATTTAAATGGAAACCACAATTAGTGCATACATAGTATTTTTCTAGAAGTTCGCGGTGGAATATCATTTTTTCACATGAATCACATTTTTGCCATAGACTTTCTTTCTTTATACCCTTGCCTGTAAGTGCTCTAATTTTAGGTCTGACAAAATTCGTGAGCCAATTCATTGATATTCCTTATTTATAATAATTTTTTAGCATAATCAGAAACTAATTTGCTAACTACTTCCACTATATCATATTTTTTACCTTTTTTCTTAGCTATTTCTGAAACTATCGCTGAACCTATAACTACTGCATCGGAATATTTTCCTATGTTTTTTGCTTTTTGAGGGGTGTTTATACCGAAACCAACAGCAACTGGTAAATTAACATATTTTTTAATGCGGTTTATTGAAGTTTTAATTTCTTCTTTTTTTCCTGTAATTGTTCCTGTGATACCAGTTATAGAAATATAGTATATAAACCCAGAAGTGTTTTTGATAATTTTTTTTATTCTATTTACATTAGTAGTAGGACTGGCAAGTCTTATAAAGTTAATATTTTGTTTTTTTGCTGGAATGCAAAGTTCTTCATCTGCTTCTGGTGGTAGATCTACCACAATTAAACCATCAACTCCTGAATGTTTAGATTTAGTTAAGAATTTTTCTACTCCCATGGAATGGATAGGATTAAAATATCCCATTAAAATAATAGGAGTTATATCATTGTTTTTTCTAAATTCTCTTACCATCTTTAAGGTTTTGTTTAAAGTATGTCCTTTTTTTAATGACCTTTTGTAGCTTTCTTGTATAACAACTCCGTCAGCCATTGGATCAGAAAATGGAACACCTAATTCTATGATATCTGAGCCTGCTTTAGGTAAGGCTTCTAAAATTAATTGGCTAGTTTTTAGATCTGGATCTCCTGCAGTAATAAATGTAATCAAACCAGTTCTTTTTTCGTTTTTTAACATATTAAAGCACATAGAAATTCTATTTTTGGGGTTCATGTTTTTATACCTATGTAATCTGCAATTGTATATATATCCTTATCCCCTCTTCCGCACATATTCATTAATATAATGTGATTATTTGATAAGTTAGGTGCTATTTTTCCAACGTATGCAAGAGCGTGCGCTGGTTCTAATGCGGGAATTATTCCTTCCAGTTTTGTACAAAGTTGGAAAGCTTTTACAGCCTCTTTGTCATTTATACTTACATATTTGACTCTTTTTATTTCATTAAGCCAACTATGTTCTGGGCCAATACCTGGATAATCTAGTCCTGCTGAAATAGAGTGAGCATCTTTAATTTGTCCATCAGAAGTTTGTAACAGATAAGTTTTATTTCCGTGAAGAACTCCTGTTCTTCCTGCAGATATAGAGGAAGCGTGCTTATTAGAATTTAGGCCTTTCCCTCCTGCTTCCACTCCAAACAATTTGATATTTTTTTCGTTTAAAAACTCGTAGAATAATCCCATTGCATTTGATCCTCCTCCTATGCATGCGACAATGGAATTAGGCAACCTTCCCTCTTCTTCTAGAATTTGCTTTTTGGCTTCTTTCCCTATTATAGATTGAAAATCTCTAACCATTGTTGGATAAGGATGTGGGCCTGCAACTGTTCCTATTATGTAAAAGGTATTATTAACATTTGTTACCCAGTCCCTTAAAGCTTCATTCATCGCGTCCTTTAAGGTTCTAGTTCCAGACAAAACGGGTATAACTTCAGCGCCAAGTAACTTCATTCTAAAAACATTTGATTTTTGCCTTTCTATATCTTTTTCTCCCATATATATGATGCACTTAAGTCCAAATAATGCACACACTGTTGCTGTAGCTACTCCATGTTGTCCAGCACCGGTTTCAGCTATAATTCGATTTTTATTCATTTTTTTAGCAAGAAGAATTTGACCCAGGCAATTATTAATT
>CAYRXL010000212.1:2590-3132 GCA_964428295.1 uncultured Alphaproteobacteria bacterium | reverse complement strand
ATAAGTAACTCTGAAAGGTAAGAACCATCTTGACCTGTGATACCCGTAATAAATGCACTTTTCATTTATGTCCCTTTATAGTTTATTGGGAGGAGGATTGGAATCCCCAAGTTCGATAAGTACCAGTTTATTTAGAATTACATAACTCAGGCCTGCAAAGAACCCTTTCGCATGGTACTTAAGATAATCTAAACGGTTGAACTTAATCAGGATGATTCCATAATAGAAAAAAAACAATGGATAAAATACCACCGAAAAAATAAAAAGTTGAAATAAACTAGCATATCTCTTTATGATAATACCTCGATTTCTAATTAAATAATAAACTCTGTATGGATTAGTAAATCCAAAACTCTCTACAGTCTTTTTTTTATCAGTGTTTAGTCTAACATGGTAACATTTTGCATTGCCACATACATAAATTTCATAATGGTTTTGATCTTCCTTAGTTTTAAATTTTACACTCAATATTAACACCATATTATTTTTATATATGCTTTATTTACTTTTATTTATTTTTTATTTCAATTCAAAAATTTTAT
>CAYRXL010000212.1:0-2580 GCA_964428295.1 uncultured Alphaproteobacteria bacterium | reverse complement strand
CATGCACAAGTCAAATTCAGTATAACTAACAAAAAGTTCCTTATCAAATATTCCCACTTTGTCAAAAAAATCTTTTCGAACCATAAAACAGTTGTGAACAAAATTAGTTCTAATATCATGATTCAAACGATCTTTTCTATCAATAACATTTGAATAAAAGAATTCTGCCTTGGAGGTATACATATTTATCTTACCACCATAAAACCATATCTTATTGGGATTATCTCTATAAACTGTTTTTGGCGCAACTATACCTGCAGCTTTGTGTTCTTTAAAAAATTTTAGGATGGTTGTTATCATACTATTAGAGATCACATTGTCATCATCGACAAATAAAATAAATTTCCCTTTAGAAGCTATTATACCTTGATTTCTCGCATGTGCTAAACCAAGGTTTTGGGTATTAAAGATAGTATTAATATTCTCTTTTGTTAATCTATTCAGATAATCAACCGTATTATCATTAGAACCATTATCAATTATTATTAATTCTAAATCTTTATAATTGGAATTAATAATTGAATTCAAACAACGGTCTAATTGCTTCTGTCTATTAAGGGTTGGTATGATTACTGATACTAGTGGATTATTTATTTTATTCTTTCCTTTATATCATTATTAAATAATTCAAACGCTCTAATTATAATTAAAGCTCTTAGCGCTAACCTTCTATAATCCATAGGATAATAGTTGATTTTCTTCTCAACAATTTTTTTTAAAAATTGCGGTGCAAATAGTCTATATAAATTTCTTATTTTTCGTCTGAATGACAAAATATTTCGTCCTGTATTTAAATTTTGTACAATATTTGAAATAAATGGTGGAGGAAGGATTTCTTTTTCCTTTGAATTAATAAGTTCTTGTTTCATCATAACTAAAATGTCATTTCTTTTTAAAATTTCATCAGCATCTTCAATTGATGCAACAGATGCATATGGAATTTCGGGAAACATCTCATTTACTATTTCTGTGAATAAAGATTTACCATTTCTTAATTCATCAGGCAAAATTACTATGGCCTCAACAACATTTTTATAAAGTAACGGGTTTACTATCTCTACATAAGCAACTTTAATCTCATCAAGGGCTGCTGTCACAACCGGAGTTCTGAAGTTTAACCATAGCCGGTCTCGCCATTGACTTAAACTTTCGGTTTTAATTCGTTTCAAGTAATTAGGTAAATCTTTTTCAGTTATTTCAAATTCTACAGGTATAATAGAGTTTTTATAATCTGCAGTTAATTTTAAATCGGCTGTTAACCGTGCTTGACGTTCATTTGTTATTTTTCTTTCAGTTGCGCCTAAAGCATCATATCCTCTTATAATTGAGTGTCCCGATTCAAATAAATTTCTCCATAGTTGCATCCCGTCCATATAGCCTGAAATATGATCTATTCTACCCTCACCGGCTTCAATAAAACGCTGCAATATTAATGAAAAGCCAGCACTTGAAATATCTGTGGTTTGAAATGAATGATTAAAACCACAATTTTCTGCAAGAACCTTTGCAATTGCACTATCACCACGGTTTTGTTTTTGTGATTTTCTTAGCCCCCATGTAACAGTATTTAATCCAGAAAGGTTTTTCAAGTAATAAAGAATACACCTACTATCTTTACCACCAGAAAGAGCAAGTTTCCAACTATTAATATCAATATTCATATTGGAAATAGTTGCACATAATGAACTCTTAAAATTATTCTTATGCCATTCCTTATTAATTAATTTTGGTTTTATTTGAATACGTTTATTTGATTGATAGTTTATTTCCCAATTTTTTCTATCTAGAGAAACTATCGTATTACCTTCGATAGGTTTAATCCTACTATCCCATGAATTTCCCAACCCTAGCGTTCCCGATGATAACATCCATCGAACCGCATCTTTATTGAATTTAAAATTTCCTAAAAATGAAATAATCATTCTTTGGGATGTTGAAGCGATAAAATTTTCTTCGTCATGATAATGCCAAATTGTACGCATACCGGTGTAATCTGATAATACTTCAATGTGATTTTTATCCACTCGTACAATAGCATATGTTCCATCTGGTGCTGGGGATTGGATGGATAATATATTTCCCCTAGAATTATCTGCAAGACCCAAACAGTAACTACCTTTATTGACAATTAATTGTTCTACGGGATTGTATATATATGTAAAAGTATAATCATCAATATATGTATATGCTTTATGAGGTTTTATATTATCAGGAACCATTATGACATCTAACTTTTTCTTAAAAATGTTAAATTTATTTTTTTGATTTGAAACACTACAAATAGTAATTGCTTTAGACATTATTAATTTTAATTTTTCTTACTATAAGTTTAGTTGTTAAAAAAATATTTCTTAAAGAAGTACTGATAAAAAGTAGAATATTATTGTGTTTATTATCGAACCAAATGTTGTTTGAGCATTCAAATCCATTGGCCTGAAATAATTTTCTCAATTCACTATATTGTCTATAAAAGGTTTTAGAAATGCTATAAATATAATAATGATTAGCTTTTCTTTTTATTGGTTGCCCTTTCAGTTCCTTCCAATTAGGATCTATTTTTAAAAGTAAAAAAATATAAAT
>CAYRXL010000211.1:0-3159 GCA_964428295.1 uncultured Alphaproteobacteria bacterium | reverse complement strand
AAAGTTTCTCCTTTATATATTTCTAAACTAATTCCATCAACTGCTTTGACATGCCCCACTGTTTTTTTGAAGATAATTCCTTTTTGAATAGGAAAATGTATCTTTAGATTCTGAATGGTGTAAAGTGGGATTTTCATGCAGGACTTTTACTTCAGAGGATTAAGACAGGCAAAGTAATGATTTTTAGAATTTTAAGTGTTAACGGGCATCATTTCCTTGCATATATCTTTAGTATAATTGCAACGTTCCCAAAAAGGACATCCGTTAGGATAACTAATTAAATCTGGGGGAGACCCCTCAATCGTTTTAAGTTTTTCAGATGATTTTTTTTGGTCCAATCGAGGTATTGAATCGATTAAACCTTTTGTGTAAGGATGTTTAGGATTCGAAAAAATGTCAAAAACGGATGCCTCTTCCACTATTTTGCCTGCATACATCACTAAAACCCTGTCAGCAAGACTTGCAAGAACACCGAGATCATGGGTTATCCAAACTATAGCCATTCCGTATTCTTTCCGGAGATCATTGATCAGTTCAATGATCTGTGCCTGAACTGTCACATCAAGAGCAGTAGTAGGTTCGTCGGCAATAAGTATGGAAGGATTACAGGTTAATCCCATGGCAACCATTGCACGTTGGCGCATGCCTCCTGAAAATTGATGCGGGTAATTGTTTACCCCTTCTTCAGGAGAAGGAATTTTTGTTTTTTTTAGTAAATTTAGAGATTTCTTTAGTGCTGAAATTGCACTCATTTTTTTATGGTGAATTAGAGATTCATTAACCTGTTTACCAATTTTTAATACAGGATTCAAGGAAGACATTGGATCTTGAAAAATCATAGATATTTTGTTACCTCGGATTTTCCTTATATGCTGTTTAGAAGAAAGTAATAGGTCCTGTTTCTCAAATAGTATTTCACCATTTGTGATTCGACCATTTCCAGGTATCAAATTAAGTAAGGATAAAGCACTCACAGTTTTTCCAGATCCACTCTCGCCAACTATTCCAAGAATTTCACCTTTATTTAGAAAAAATGATATTCGATTTACAGCATTAATTATCCCTTTTGAAGAGAAAAATTTAACCTCAAGATTATTAACTTTGAGTAGTGTTTCAGGCATTAATTAATTCTTGAATGGTAGTTTGAATTGATAAAATCTATATTTGGAAATAGCTCTCACTAAAAATTGATGCTTCTTCCTAATAAAGATATAGTCCAATGTGAAGTAATACCAAATACCACAATTCCGGTGTAATGAAAATCTTTCCCAGGAATACCATCGTTTCTAGAAGTGACAGTGCTGAAAAACATAAACATCTGCCGTTCTTATCAGCAAATTCTGTATCCGCTACAAAACCAGATTTAGTCCCTAGATCACCACAGGCACCTAGAAAAATTATCCTTGGGACTGATTGAATCTTTCTGCTGTTTCTCCCATTTCTCCTACATAAACCGTGCTGATCAATGTGTTTCCGCAAGCTAGTGTCATAGGATGGCTACCATAATGGAGCAAATTATCCAAAGTATGATTTTTAGCAACTGAAACACGTCCAACAAGAAGGGTTTGGTCCGGAACTAGTTCAGAATTGAATCCAAAGTCAAATTTGTTTTTTCGAATTTTATATTCTTTGTTAGTAGCTAATCCGCATTGTCCATATCCATAGGTGATAGAAACTTCTTCTAATTGATTGATTGTTTTTTCTGTTTCTTTAATATGTTCTTTAGTTATTTTAAGATAGAGACCAATCCCCCCCCCCTCCTAGAATTTGAAAAGATTCCTTTATAATTTCCTGCTGACTTTCTTCAAACATGACATGATTTAATAAAATCATTAAGACAGTTTGACCTCCCTCATCAAATTTTTGAAAAAAAATATATTATCAAAATTATTTTTAATACTTGTTTCAGTGTGATAAGGAGTTGCTCTCCATAAACTCATTATAAATATTTTTTGGTGGTGTGATATCCAATCTCGCAAAAAATAACCATCTTCTTGTTCTTTGAATTTCAAATTTATCCATAATATTTAATTAATTTATTTATAAATAATTTCGACAAATAAAATCAATTTTTTAGGACACTTCCCGAAAGTACTTCCGTTAAATTACTATTATATAATTCCCATTCTCCATTGACCATAACATGGTGGACTCCTTTTGCAGGAATGTCTGGTTTTAAATAAGTGGCTTCAGTTCCAATTTCACTTTCTGAAAAAACAAAAAGGTCAGCATAGAAATCAGGCTTGATTAACCCTCTTTTTTTTAAATTAAATCGTTTTGCAGGTAAATAGGAGGTTTTATGAACTGCATCCTCAAGAGTCATCCATTTTTTATCTCTAACGAATTCACCGTAAAGTGTAGGATAAGTACTAAAAGTTCTAGGATGAGGTATTCCATGATGATGTAGTCCATCAGTTATGATTGAGGTGAGGGGGTGTGTCAGTACTTTTTTTAAATTTTCATGAGACTGATTAAAAGAAATAATATGAACAGAACCGTCATTTTCCAAAAGTAGATCCAGTGCTGTATCTATAGCCTCCTGTCCTCTAATTCCAGCAATTTCCTGTATATTCTTTCCAATCAAATTCATCTCGTTGAGTAAGTTTACCACCATAATATCTGCCCAAGTATTACTTCTTCCTTTCTCGGTTTCCTTTGCAATTTGTAGTCTTGTTGCAGGATTTTTCAAACGACTTATCAATTTCTTTATTCCTCCTTCCAAAGCCCATATTGGTAAACTTTGGGTAAGCCCACAAGAACCTGCTAAATAGGGGTAAGCATCGATACCAACATCAATGCCTTCTAGCACTGCATTATCTATTGTTTCTAAAACACTATCCATTAGATGCCAGTTTTTTTGTCCTACAGCCTGAAGATGACTCAACTGAACAGCTATTCCTGTTCTTCGGCCAATCTCAAGGGCTTCTTCAACAGCTTCCAGTAAACCAAACTTGTAGTCTCTTAAATGACTGGTGTAAAGACCTCCATGTTTTCTTACAATCCTGCTTAAAAAAATCAACTCATCAAGATCCGCAAAAGCACTTGGAACTTCATTTAAACCTGTAGACATGCCAATTGATCCCTGTTCTATACATTTTGAAAGGATTCTTTCAATGGAATCAGATTCAATTTGGTTGAACTTTGAAGATTCTGCTCCCT
>CAYRXL010000210.1:0-3206 GCA_964428295.1 uncultured Alphaproteobacteria bacterium | reverse complement strand
CTATAGATTCTACTTCAAATTGTTCAACTTCATCCATATATAAATCAAGAAATTCTTTCGAAAAAGTTGCTACACTGCTACTCCCAAGATAGTTTTTAAACAGTTAAACATAATTTTGTCAGATTTGTCCATTATAGCATTATTATATAATGTTATTCGGTCAAGATATCCATTAATTGCTATATTTTTGTATATGATACCATAAAGGTTTGGATTTGCCTCAAATGAATGAACCCGGCCTGAACTCCCAACCAATTCTGCAGCATGAAGACTGTAATAGCCTAGATTGGCCCCAACATCTAATACTGTCATACCTGGTTTACATATTTTTCGGAATTGTTTTGTTATCCATTTTTCCCAATACCCATCAATTATTAGATGTGGTGATAATGATAAATCATGACTGGGAACATACATTTTATGGCCCCAAATAGTCTTAGTAAGTACTAGGTTATTACCTATATAGGTACTATTCCTTCGTAGATATCTTATATCATTTTTTATTATACTTAAAAAGAACCGAAGGAATTTCCCGATTATTTTTGTTAACATGATTTTATAGTATCCTAATATTCAAGTTTTTCATAACCTTCTCTAATTTTACTCTTGTAATTACTCACACTGAAGTACTGGGCACGTTTGGAACCCAGTTTTATCATTTTTTTCCTAAGTTCTGAATCACTTAATACAGTTTCTATTTTTACTTTAATATCCATGTCATCATATGGGTCTACATAAAGTGCAGCATCCCCGCAAACTTCAGGTAAAGATGAGTTATTTGAAGTTATAACAGGGCAACCACAAGTTAAAGCTTCAAGAGGAGGTAGGCCAAACCCCTCATATAGTGATGGGAAAATAAAACAAAAAGCCCCACTGTATAGTATTCTTAGTTTATTAAATGAGACATGATCTAAAAATAATACATTGCTAATTGGTCGATTATTGATCTCATTTTCCCATAACCATGCTTTTTTACCAACTACTACCAAAGGATAATGATGATCAACTTTCGCATATGCATCCAATAGTCTTCCTAAATTTTTTTTTGGTTCTATATTTCCAACAAATAAAAAATATTTGTTATCCGAAAGTCCATTATTTTTTAGGTATTGATCAAATAGCAGATCCATCTTATTGAAAGGTTTGATAGCTACCGGCTGATATGTAACAAAAATATTTTCATGTTGAATATCAAAATTGGAAAGAATATCCCTTTTGGTGTGTTCCGAAACTGTAAAAATTAATTGTGAATTAGATAACGCCATTTGAATACTGTTACGGAAAAATTTTGATTCGTCAAGTGATGTGCCAGGATAAACCATCGGAATTATATCATGAATAGTTGTAATCCTTTTTACATTCTTTATATTGATGGGTATCTGATACGTAGTATGCCAAATATCAAATTTTATGTTATTATGTGTTTTAATTGTGGTCGTTTTGTTCAATAGCTTGAAAAGTATATTAGCAGAATGGAATACATCTTTAAGGCCTATTAAATAATCAACTTTATAAAGATTACTTGTCATCTCTTTAGCTATTGAATTATCATTGATTTCTCTGGCTACAATATCCATTCCTAATAAATTTTTTAATACCCTAATCTTCAAATGTCGTTTCTTGATACTACGATAATTTTGGACCAATACACCAACCTGTGCACCCATATTTTGCAATACATTAATGAGGGTTAAGCCATATGTTTTAATACCTGAACCATGAGTTAATTCCAGGTTATATCCATCAATCAAGATTTTTTTATTATTAAAAACCATGTTTAAAATATTAATTAATAGAATGGTAAAATATCTTCTGGTTTCCCATCTTTGGAAGAATATCCATCTTTTATCAATATTACTCGGTCACAGACTTTATTTAACTCTTCTATATTATGAGATACTAAAACTATTGTTTTCCCTAATTGTTTAAAGAAGTGCATCTTTTCCATACACTTTTTTTGAAAATCTTGGTCCCCCACTGCTAATACTTCATCGACCAGCATGATATCTGGATTACAATGAATAGCTACGGAAAAACCTAGGCGGGCTAGCATACCACTGGAATAGGTCCGAATTGGCTGATCAATAAAATCTTCCAGCTCAGAAAATGAGATAATTTCATCAACCTTCTCTTCTACTTCTCGTTTTAACATCCCAAGCAAGACACCATTCAAAAATATATTTTGTCGCCCGCTCAACTCTGGGTGAAAACCCGCACCCAACTCAAGCAATGGGGCTACTCTTCCTTTTACACTTATTTGTCCTGAAGTAGGCTTTAATACTTTAGCTAGTAGACCCAATATAGTGCTTTTCCCAGCTCCATTTTTACCAATAATACCTACTGTTTCTCCAGAAACTATTTCCAAATCAATATTTTCCAAAGCAGTAAAACTCTTTTTTCGCATTGCTTTTATAGCAGTTGGAAAATGAAACAATAAATTTTTTATCCCTCCACTAAAATGATGATCCATGGGAAATTGTTTACGAACCTTTGCACATTTTATTACTACGTCATTCATAACACCTCAGCAAACCTCCAAACCAATTTTTTATAGATCATTTGACCAAAACCATATAAAACAAGGCACCATACTAAGGTAATCAAAATGGGTTGCCAATCCAGTTGGCCGGATAAAAATAAACTTCGCCAACTATTCATTAGAAATGCCATAGGATTGAGAGCTAGTAGATACTTGTATTTTTCCGGCACCATCTCAATATTGTATACGATAGGTGTCAAAAAAAACAAAAATGTAATTAGGATATTAACAAGCCGCTCTAGGTCACGAAAAAAAAGATTAACGGTTGAGATGAATAATGACAGACCATAGGTCAGGATAGTTTGTAAAATCATCAATATAGGGACACCATATAACCAGCTTACAGAGACTGGGGATTCATAAATAAAACAAAATAGTATAATTACTGGAATGCAAAAAGCAAAATGAATTGCATCTTTTATAATGGTGGCTGCAATAAGAAGATTACGGGGGAAATTGATTTTTTTTATGATAGATGCGTTAGTTATAAAAGTATTGGAAGCCTCATTAACCGAATTGGCAAACCACTGCCAGGGGAATATCCCTGTAAGAAGATATAATGTATAATTCTCCATCTCAAATCGCATAAAAACCTTGAAAGCGACAAAATACACCAATGCAAATGATAAAGGCTGCATTACAGACCATAAATATCCCAGTACATTAT
>CAYRXL010000209.1:0-3213 GCA_964428295.1 uncultured Alphaproteobacteria bacterium | reverse complement strand
CAACACATTGTACCATAATCACAACTACCATCATCAACAACAGCATCTGAGTCATAATTACACGCTGAAGAATCTGTACAACCAGATGATGGACCTTCAGTACATTCACCAGATGCAGGTAATGGAATACCATTCGCACCTGATACTATAAGCTCATCAATACATATATCACCACCTGTAGGTGTACCATCTAAATAAGTTAATATATAATCTCCAGCAGGTATATAAGAACCTGTAAAACTAAATCCTAATACAACACCTGATGTAGATGTTGACACAGAAAATCCAGCTTCATCTGCTGCTCCACCTGAAGCACCTGTAAGCTCTACACCTGTAACATTAAATTGAAAACCATATATATTCTCATCTGTACTTACTGTAATTGCTCCATCTTCACCAAAACCAAATTCTGTAACACCTGGCTCATCTGGACAATCAGACGCATCACATACCTCATCACCATTCCAACACTCATATGATTCTTCACCACAACCACAACCTACATCAACATTACCATCACAATCACAAGCACCATCAGGAATTTCACAACCATAAAAAACTGTTAAACAATCAACAATAGTATCACCTAAATTAGATCCATTTTCACCCGATAATACTAAATCATCTAAGCACGCTTCACCTGCTCCTTGAACCTCAAGAACTGTTAAAACACCAGAACCTGCTGGTATATAAGAACCTGTAAATGAAAATCCTAATACAGTATTGTTACCTGTACTAACACTAAAACCACTTGCTTCAGCATCACCACCTGATGCACTCACTACAGTAATACCATCTACATTAAATTGGAAACCATATATATCCGCCTCACTATCATATAAAACAGATACTTGATTCACTGGCTCATCTGGACAATCAGATGCATCACACTCATAGGATCCATCCCAACACATTGTACCATAATTACAACTACCATCATCAATCGTTGCATCTGAATCATAATTACACGCTGAAGAATCTGTACAACCAGAAACATCACCACCACCATCATTATCACTAAAACCAACGCTTAATGCTACACCCGCTGCATCTGAAAATATAAAATTAGATAAGCAACCTTCATTTACATTTCCACTTAGATTAACTAATGTTCCCGAACCAGCAGGAATCACTGATCCTGTAAATGAAAATGCTAATACTGTACTACCACTTGCTGAAATTGTAAATCCATTGGCAGCTGCATCTCCACCTGCTGCTCCTGTTACACATCCATTATGATTAAATTGAAAACCAGCAATACTTTCGCTACTTGTATAATCTAGATTTCCACCATTTAATGATAATGATACATCTTGAGTAAAAATAAATGATATAAAAGTAATTGAAACAATAAAAGTTCTAATTTTTAATTGAAACTTCATAAAAATCCCCCTTGTATGATAATTTTATATGTATAAAATATTTTTTTAAATATAATTAAATTTATCAAACAGAACAAAAAATATGTCGATTTATTACATTTTTTTACATTCTTCATAAATTAATTAATATTTAATAGATTTTTGTTAATTTAATTTTTTATTTTTGTGATTTAACTATTTTATCAATAATACCATATTCTAAAGCTATTTGTGCGTCCATAAAAAAATCTCTATTGGTATCTTTTTCAATTTGTTTCACAGTTTTCTTTGTATTATCTGATAAAATTTTATTTAATTTAGATCTTAAAAATAAGATTTCTTTAGTATGAATTTCGATATCTGAAGCTTGACCTTGAATCCCTCCTAATGGTTGATGTATCATAACTCTTGAATTAACTAAAGCTGATCTCTTCCCTTTTGTCCCTGCGCTTAAAATAACAGCAGCCATACTAGCTGCTTGCCCCATACATATTGTTGCTATATCTGGTTTTATATAATTCATTGTATCTAATATTCCAAAACCTGAAGTAACAACGCCACCTGGACTATTAATATACATATATATATCTTTTTTAGAATCATTAGCCTCCAAAAATAATAATTGTGCAATAACCAAACTAGAAATATGATCATCAATTGGAGTTCCTAAAAAAATAATTCTTTCTCTAAGTAATCTTGAATATATGTCAAATGCTCTTTCTCCAGATCCAGATTGTTCAACTACCATTGGTACTAAATAATTTTTTTCATTACCCATTTTTCATCCTTTCTTTTTTGACTTCATCTGTTGTTTTTATAATTTCTTTAATAATAGCATATTCTTTTAAGTAATTATACAACTTTTCATTTAATAAATCTTCTTTTATTTTATTTTGATTTTCTTGTTTAGAATAAAATGATTTAATTTGTTTTTCATTAAGATTATTATTTTTTACAGTTTTATTGATATAATTTTTAATATCATTTTTTTCAATTTTAAAATTATTTTTTTTAATCAACTTATTTCTAATTAAATACCATCGAATATTCCAATCAGCAGCTTCTTTATACATTTTTCTTAATTCACTTTCATTAATTGTTTCATTTGAGGAATTTTGTTTTTTTACTTGTTCTAACATATTGTTAATATAATTTTCACTCATAGAATTAGGAATTTCAAATTTAGTTTTTTCAACTAAATAATTAGATATTTTCTTTTCAATTTGTTGATTATTTTCTTTTTTCAAAGAGAATTTAATGTTTTCTTCTAATTTTAACTTAAGCTCATCTAATGATTTTAAATTTATATCAATTGTTTTAGCAAAAGTATCATTTAATTCAGGTAAAATCTGTTCTTCAACTTTATTTACAAGAATTTCATATTTTATAATTTTAGATTCTCCATAATCTATCTTAACCTTTACTTTTTCATTTGCCTTTACACCTTCTAAAGATAAGACCCCAGGTCCACTAAATACTCCTTCTCCTAAACATATATATTGTTTTGGATATTTTTTACCTACAATTGCTATACCACTTTCATCTATCTCTTGAAAATCACCTTCTATGTAATGTCCTTCTTTTGCACCATCACTAACTTTTATAACTGTACCATATTTTTTTTGTAAATTCAATAATGATTCACTAATATCATTATCAGTATGTTTTATTGTAATTGAAGTAATTTTAAATTTATTTTCAAACTTTGGCAAATTGATTTCAGGAGTTATTTCAAAGGTTGCTGAAAACTTTAACTCTTTTTGATACTTAAATATCAAATCCTTTATTTCTGCTTGATTTATAGGATATAATTTTAACTCATTCAGTGCTTGTTTATAAAATTTGTTTATTG
>CAYRXL010000208.1:0-3239 GCA_964428295.1 uncultured Alphaproteobacteria bacterium | reverse complement strand
CTCTAGAGAGGAACTCGTTTTTTAGGTCAAGTTCCGCGCAGTTGGAAGGAGTCATGTATTTGGCAGAGACTTCTTTGAGGAAACCGTCTGGACTGACGAGCACGTCCATTAACTCTATACAAAAGCAACCATTTGGAGTCGGGCAAATGTTTCGAACCAACAGTGATTCATTCATGAGTGTCTTGGTCGCTCAAGTATAGTTTGGGCCAACCCTTAAGGTGGTCCTCATGATCCCCGGCGTTGCGATAGTTCCATGGCACCCGACGAGGATTCACCACCGGAATATTGTTGTGATCATAGCTGGAGGACCTAGAACCTAATCCGTTTGGTTTGCTTGATTCGGGTGGGCTGTTGGCTAAGGTTTTTTGCAGTTCTTTAAAGCGGAAAACAATGATATCTGGATCGTCAGGCTTCATGTTGCACGGATCGATCTCAAAAAAGCCAAGATCTACTTGATCATCCCTTACCACAATCGGAGGATTTCCTTGACGGAGTGCCCTACTCAGTTCGCCTATGTCTAAGCCACTCACGGTTGTGTCGATCGACACCTTAAGTCGAGTGATGGGGTTTCCTGTTGGATCCGCATATTCCTTGACAAGTAAGCCAGGGATATTTTCAATTCCCTGCCGGATTAATGTGAGACGCTGGTATTCTTCTTCGTGAAGGCGTCGGTGATCTAGTTTCTCCCAGTGTTGGAGTGCAGCAATAGCTCCAACCACGCTTTCTTTTCCAGCTTTCATGGCTCGTCCTATCCCGCTGGACTGATGCATGTAGGCGGACTGAACAAGTGAAATTTTACCAGCCACTATCCCTGAGGTAGGACCATTCAGGAACTTGTGACCTGAGTAGATGACAACATCTGCGCCCATCGCAATAAAGGTTCGTAAGTCATACTCCGAGGCTGCATCAACAATCACCGGTACGCTTAATTGATGGCAGAGATCAATGAAGGTTTGTAAGTCGAGCAATCCGGTCTGTACGGTGTGATGGCTAACTACCCAAAGGCCTGCACATGTTTTTTCCGTGATTGCATGCCGGAGTTGGTAAAGCTCAGAAGCTGTTGCCGTCCCTACCTCTACGGGTGTTGCTCCCGTCAACCGGATATTCTGCGTGATGTTGGAACCGTAGCTTACGACGTGTCCCTTCAGAATCACAACTTCATCTTTGTTGACATTGAAAGTGTTTGGAAGGTCTTCCACTAAGCCAAGGTCTGCACCTGTCATTGCCGAAGCAATACTGATGCAAATCCCTGAAGCAGCGCTAGCGGTTACACAGCCTGCCTCGGCTTTGGTCAACTGGGCTATAACTCGGGAGGCCTCGGCTTGGAGGGAATCCATATCTAAGAAGCGTCCGAAGCAATCCTCAATGCATCTCGTGATTTCAATTGGAACCATAGAAGCACCGAGCGCAGTCATTGTACCTGAGGCGTTGATAACTGTATTACGCTGGATCCAATTTATTATGGGAAGAGTGTCCATGGTAATTTTTCTCATTAAGTAAATGTCATGCCTAATACCTTACTACGGGTACGTTTGCAGTCCATGTAAACATCACAGGGAATTATCCAATAGAGAAAAATAAGATACAAATAGATTTGGGACAGGATTTTGGAATCATTGAATGAGACCAAACGGATGCGTAAAAGGATCAACTTGGATAGAAAAGAAAGATGGGAGATGCTTGAAAATGAAGAAACTTTAAGTGGAGTTAATAGCAATGTGGAGAAAAATATTTTATCAGTTAAAACTCGATGTTATGATGATGTTTAAATCCCTGGACCTCAATATTGTTCTGAGTAGAGAAAATTATGAATGTACTTAAAAAAAATAGTGCAAATAAAATTCCTACCTCACCGTCAATCATCCGAAGGGAATTTGCTAGTGGCAAAAGGACCGGAGACACTTCTGGACTCTGCCCCGGGTATGCTCAGGCCAACTTGATCATTTTACCAAAAGGATGGGCTTTTGATTTCCTGCTTTTCTGTATAAGAAATCCTAAACCATGCCCTTTACTGGAAGTTTTGGATCCAGGAGTTTTTCAAGTCAAGAATCTGGCAAACAAAATTGATTTAAGAAACAGCCTACCACTTTATCGGATTTGGAAAGAAGGAAAGTTGATATCCGAACAGGGTGATATTTTGGATTATTGGAGAGAGGATCTGGTTTCTTTTCTAATTGGTTGCAGTTTTAGTTTTGAGGCAGCCTTGCAGGATGAGGGAATACCGATTGGGCATCTGGAACAGGGACGAAAAATTTCAATGTACCGAACCAATATACCTAAGATTGAGGCAGGTCGCTTGAGAGGGCCACTAGTGGTTTCGATGCGGCCGATGACGGCAGTCAAATTGGAAAAAGCCAAAGCCATCTCAGGTCGATTCAAGGCATCTCATGGCATGCCGGTCCATGTAGGGGATCCCGCCCAAATCGGGATTTCAGATCTTTCAAAACCGGATTATGGAGATGCGGTATCCTTGCAGCCGGGGGATGTTCCGGTTTTCTGGGCTTGTGGAGTAACTCCCCAAGCGGTTTTGATGGTTTCCGGAGTTGAATTCGCCATAACCCATGCTCCAGGTCACATGTTCATCAGTGACTTGACCTCCGTTGAACTGGAAGAAAGGGATTTCCTACAATAACCAGATAGACTTTAATTCCTGAAAAAAGGTGCTGCTAGGAGGATTTTTTTGGAAGGATATGAGTTATTAGAACAAATTGGAGAGAATCCATATGGAAACTCGACTGATTTTCAGAATATTGGATAAGTGAATAACTTGAAGAGGTTTTGATCCATTCTATAGGATTTATTTTTATTTTTAGGGTTTCTTTGAAAATAAGTTCATTGAAGAGATAGCTATGAAAGACGCCCTATACTCTCAGCCTCAATCCACCCCGACATCAAGCGGACCCTTGTAAACATCTCAGAGCGCACTGGAATGACAGTCAGCCAGGTTGCAGATGAAATCCTCTACACAGGCCTGATCAAGATGCATGAGCTTGATACTTTGGGATAGGTCCCCCAAGGGCGCACTTGGCCCAACCATAAATACATCTTACTCCAGTAGAAGGATATAACTATAAGGTTGGATTTAGCTAAAAGACCACTGAAACAATCACCCATCTTCTAGAGATGAAATAATCAAAAAAACTAACGGTGTTAAGAAGGTATCGACCGTTGGCCTGGAATCCTCCTGCTCATGAATCAATGTTTCAATTCGACGAAACTATTATGATAAACTATTATTC
>CAYRXL010000207.1:0-3254 GCA_964428295.1 uncultured Alphaproteobacteria bacterium | reverse complement strand
GTTTAATGACTGGTTCAATGACTTCTTTTATTTCAACTTTTTTTTCTTGTTTAATAATTATATCATTTTTTTTATCTGTTTGTGTAAAATTTGGTATGTCTTCTTTTTTTATTGGGTTATAATTGTCTATAGAAGAAAAGTAATTTTCTTTGAAATTATCGGTCAAATCTATTGTTACTGGTTCTAGGTTTTGAATCTTTCTCATATTCATATCAATATTATCGGCAATGACCAGTAGTATAATATGTATTATTAATGCAATTAAAAGACATTGAAGAAAAAATATTCTGTTTATTTTATTGTTATCTAGCAATTTATAAATGATTTATTATCTTTCTCTTGTAAAAATAGACACCTTTTTAATTCCTTCTTTTTTCAGTATATTCATGACAGAAATAAGACTTTTTGATTTTGCTTCTTTGTCAATTTTAATAAGTACGTTTAAATTTTTAGTCGAAAATTTATTATTTTCACTTATCGCATCTGATATGTCTTTTAGATCTATTATTGAGTTTTTTATTGATACATATCCCTCTTTTGAGATCAATATTATTATGTCATTTTCAGAAACATTTTTTCCTTTGCTAAAATAAGGTGGAGTTATAGGAAACATTTCTTTTTTAATGATACTTCCGGATAGCATAAAAAATATTATTAATAAAAAAATAATGTTTATTAATGGAACTAAGTTTAGGCTTTTAATTTCGCTATTTTTTTTTTCAAATAATTTCAATTTTTACTCTTAATTAAAGTTTAGATTCAATTCTGAAGTTATTGATTCCTAAAGACTTTAGGTCGTCAATTATATTAATAAGTGAAGAAACTTCAGTTCCGTTATTTGTAATTATTAAAGTGTAATCGTATTTGTTCATTTTAGAAATCGTATCTATTAATCCGTTCTTGTTGGTAAAGATATCATTAATTTTTAATATATCTTTTTCTAAGAATTCAATAACTAGCAAGCTTTTGTCGGATATGCCAGTGTTAGAACGTGTTTCGTTAGGTAAAGTTATATTTAGAGAATTAAATAATGTAAATTCAGCAGCTAACATAAAGAATACTAAAAGAAGAAACACTACATCTATTAAAGGTGTTACGTTTATTTCAGGTTTTGTTTTTTTTTTTAAAAATACTTTCAAAACTATTTTTCCAGTATATTCAGGGTGGTTATAGCGGCATGACGCATATCTTCTTTAAGTTTTTCTATTTTTCCGTCTAACCAATAAAAAGAGGCTAATGAAGGAATTGCGATTATTAAACCAAATGCTGTTGTTAATAGTGCTTGCCAGATGCCTCCAGCTTATAGTGAAGGGTCAACTTGTGATGCTGCAGATTCAACCTTTGCAAATGCGTTAATCATACCTATTATTGTACCCAATAAGCCTAGTAAAGGAGATAAGTTGGCAATTATTTCTAAGGTTTTTAGTAAATAAGAGTAATTCCTAATCGTTAGTTCCCCTACCCTTGATAATTCGTCTTCTAATCTATCTTTTTCCCACTTATTATTTTCTATTACTGTTAGTACAATAATAGAACAAGGGTTTTTGGTCTTTATGGTAAGTTTTTTAGCTTCGTTGGTTTGGTTTTCAGTTAATAAATTATATATTGTGTTTAAACTATCTTTATCACTTAATTTTGCTCTATTAAACTGTATTGCTTTTGCTATTGTAATAGCAACCATAACTACGGACATGGCCAATAATACAAACATTATAGGCCCTCCTTTTACTAAGAAGCTATTTACAATAGTTTCATACATACATTGCATTCAAATAGTTTTATATTTACCAGTTTATGTTTACTCCTATAAAAAATGAAATAGGAGAACCTGGTGATAAAAAATAGGGGTCAATCGCTCCTACTTTTGTGTCTCCTGATCCAGAATCACCTAATTCTTGAATGGGTACACTTACTTCTGAAGTGCTTGCTTCTCCTAAAACTCCCATGGTCTCATATTTGCTGTTTAGTAGGTTATTTATTCTTCCAAAAAATTCTATATTTTCTCTTGGTTTCCAAGAATTTTTAATGTTAAAGACAATATATTTACTAGTTTTGTTAAGTTGATTTGATTCATCACCTCTTAAGAATACTCCACTTGATGCTATTGTACTTAATCCTAATTTTATATTATTTTTTATTTTGTATACTACCTCAGATTTTAATGTATGGTCGGGCATTCCTGGGATATTATCGCCACTTTCTACATCATTATTACCGTTAGGATGGTTGGCAGCAGGAAGTGTATGAGAACTTTCAAAAGTGGCCTTAAGGAAAGAGTAATTAATAGAAAAATTACTGATACCATTTTTGACATTGTTGTTTACTGTAAAATTTAGATCTATTCCTTTTCTAGTGGTCTGTCCAAAATTCTTAAAATATCCTGATGATAAACCCGTTCCTGAGCTAACAAAAATTATGTCTTCATAATTATTTGCCCAATGAGCAATTGTAGACCACTCACCTATAATTTTAGATCTTTTTATTTTTCCTCTAGACCCTACCTCTAATCCCCTAGTTACAACTTGTTCTAAAGGAGGGTCAGCTACAAAAGCATTAGGAAGTCTGCAAGGAGCAGATGGTGAGGCACATGCCAATTCTACAGGTGAAGGAACTCTGTTAACTTCTCTGTAATTTGCAAAAATACTAGTTAGTGGATTATATTTATATGTATAGCCAATTGATGGATTAAATCTGAAATATCTATGGTCACCATTTAAAGTTTCTGTTCTTGTATATATTGGAGTTAACTCATCGACGAGTTCTACAAAAGCTAAATTAAACCTTGATACTATATTAACAGTATTGCCTTCATTGATATCAAAATTGTCTGCAAAATAAATTCCATAATTATCGAGTCTTCATTCTAATTCTGCTGGACCTACATCACCTCTTTCTTTAGTTTCTGGATCCTCTCCTGCTCCTTCATGTTCGGACTCAGCTGCAATTTCAATAGGGACACCCTCTGAATTATATAAAGGTGTAACTGTACGTTCATTATCAAGGTATCCGAGTTCTCCTCTCGATCTAAACTTAGTTCTAGCGCGATCATAAGAAGTCCCAACAACAATTCTATGTTCTCTATTCTTGTAAGTAACTGATCGATCAAATTGCATTGAACCACCGATAGTATTTGTTCTTGTGAAGGTTTTATTAATTAGGCCATATGATCTTATATTGTCATCTGCCTCGATTGGATTTGAATTTTGATCTATCAAAACTCCATATCCTGCAGAGGAAGAATTTTCCTCTCCGCA
>CAYRXL010000206.1:1330-3271 GCA_964428295.1 uncultured Alphaproteobacteria bacterium | reverse complement strand
AATAATATTTATATTCATCCTAACAACACCATCTTCACTCATAATATATGGTTCATTTGATAACATATCTGACTTCACAGATACCCCAAACACTAAAGACTGACAGACTAACAATAATATGATATAACTATTTTTTTTCATTTTACTTTAAAAAAGTTTTTAAATTTATCAATAAAGGATTTTTCTTGATATCTATTATGTCCTTTATCATTCTTTCTATTTTTTTTTATTTGTTCTAGCTGATTTCCCTCTAATAAATTAATTGCGTTATTTTTCAATGTATTAACCAAATCAGCATTCCAATTTTCTCCTAGAAAATCATACGTCTTCTTAAGACAAAAGTTCCTTCCTTTATTATCATGAGCATCAGAACCAATAAGATGCACATAACCCTTTTCTACCATTTTGATTGCAATTTCTTTTATTTTATCCCCAAAATGACCTCTGATACTTCCTGCATCTAACTGTATTACATATCCTTGTTTTATCCATTCTTTTAATATTTCTAAATCTTTTTGAATAAATTTATATCTCTCAGGATGAGCAACTATTGGAGTAATTTCTACTGATTGAAGTTTATAGAATTCTTCTTCATACCCTCTTGGAAAAATACCAGGAATAAACTCGATCAACATATACTTACCATTTCCAATAGTATTTAGTGGATTTTTTGATACTTCAATAAGATTTGGTAAATAAAAAACCTCTGATGATAAATGAATTTTAATATTGATTTTCTCTTCATCTAAAGATTTTTGTAGTTTTTCTACTTCACCTAAAAGATAATCATGATCTACTTTTTTATCATACATTTTAGGATGCTGGATATGAACGGTATTTACAATTTCTGTAATTCCCTGTTTTTCAGCTTTTCTTAACATACTCAATGACATTTCAAGCGAATCTGATCCATCATCAACCCCTGGTAATATATGGTTATGAAAATCAATCATTATAATAGTGTTGTATTATAGATATAATTTTATCCATATCTTCTTTTAAAATATATGGATGTATTGGTAGACTAAGAATTCTTGTGCTAAGACTACTTGATATAGAATAATCATTATCTGAAATTTTGTTATAAATATCTAGTGTATTAAATGGTTTCTTATAAAAAATAGCTGTTGGGATATTCTCTTTTTTTAGTAATGCAACTAGATTCGTTCTTTCAATATCGTTACTTAGGAGAATAGAATATTGAGCCCATGAAGATATATAATTTTCCCTAACAATAGGAATCTTAACAAAATCTTTCAAATTATCACTATAATATTTAGCAATTTCATTCCTTGATTTTAATTCATCATTAAATATATCTAACTTATTTAATAATACTGCAGCCTGTATCGTATCTAATCGACTATTCAAACCAATCCTAACATTATCATACTTATCTTTACCTTGGCCATGTACTCTTATAGATCTATATCGTTCTGCTTTATTAATATCATTTGTAAAAATTGCGCCACCATCACCATAACAACCAAAAGGTTTTGCTGGATAAAAAGATGTTGCTGCAACATTACCAAAAGAACAAGATTTTTTTTGTTTATAACTTGCACCAAATGATTGAGCCGCATCTTCAATTAATAAGAGGTTATATTTTTTTGCTATTTTTTCTATTTCATCATAATCTGCAAGTTGTCCAAATAAATCAACAGCTATAATTGCCCTAGGGGTTAATTTTTGATTATCTATAACTATTTGTATTTTTTTTTCTAATAAATCAGGGTCTATATTATAAGTATCAGGATCTACATCAACAAATACAGGGGTTGCTCCTAGGTGAGATATAACTTCAGTTGTAGCAAAAAAAGAAAAATTTGTTGTAAATACAGCATCTCCAGATCCTATTTGATATTCCATTAAAGGAATTAATAAAGCATCTGTACCAGAAGCACACGTCACGCATTCTTTTACACCAACATAATCAGCTAA
>CAYRXL010000206.1:783-1320 GCA_964428295.1 uncultured Alphaproteobacteria bacterium | reverse complement strand
CAGGCCCACAGGCCGCGCATCATCACCAGGCGTTGAGCGCCGACGACGGCGCACAACACCGGGCGCCTGCACCTTTTCGACGACTTTGCTACTCGCCTCGAAGGACCCGCGCAATTGCACTTCTTGTTCGTCGGTGAGCACCGACATGTAATTGCGCACGTCAATGTTCAACGAGTCGCATTTCTTGAGGAGCTCCCGGTGGTCAACACCGAGATCTTTCGCTACCTCAAAAACTTTCTTTCCAAGGATAAAATCTCCATCCTCTAAAACAGCTGAAATATCTTTATTAACCTTTGATTGTATCCTATGATACTGTTTATTTAAATCGATAAACTTAATTTTATTAAAGCCTCATATAGTTTTTATTTTTATATATTCCTTTGATATCATATATCAAAGAGGATGCATTAAATGAATAATCATGAATATTTAATTCTAAAAAATGATTATGAGCAACTGCAATGATAATACTAAGATAATATTTATTCTTAATTTGATCTTATTCTAATAGTTTAATCTTGTGTTGACTAGAGACTT
>CAYRXL010000206.1:0-669 GCA_964428295.1 uncultured Alphaproteobacteria bacterium | reverse complement strand
CACCTAGAATTAAAATATTATTTACATTTTTTAGATGTTTCTTTTCTGAAAAATATTTATCAATATTTCTACATATGAATTTAGGAAAATCATCATTAAGCTTTCTTCCTGAGGTTATAATTTGTGATTTATAACCCATTTTTTCAGCTTTATGTGTTAAATAGTATGGATCAACACCTATACAGTGTCCTCCAACTAAACCAGGTTTAAATGGCAAAAAATTCCACTTACTACCAGCTGCATCTAAAACCTCTTGAGTATCAAGATTCATAAGATTAAAAATGATTGAAAGTTCATTCATAAATGATATATTAATATCTCTTTGAGCATTTTCTATAACTTTTGCTGCTTCTGCAACTTTAATACTACTTGCCTTATGTGTGCCTACAGGAATAATGCTTGAATATAAATTATCTACTTGCTTGGCTATACTAGGAGTTGATCCGCTTGTTACTTTAACAATTTTTGTTATTGTTCTTTTTTTATCACCAGGATTAATACGTTCAGGACTATAACCACAATAAAAATCTCTATTATATTTTAATCCTGATTCTTGTTCTAAAACAGGAACACAATCTTCTTCTGTACATCCTGGATAAACCGTAGACTCATAAATTACTATATCTTTTCTTTTATCTGAATTCCATACTTTCTCAAGAGAGTCTTCCC
>CAYRXL010000205.1:0-3292 GCA_964428295.1 uncultured Alphaproteobacteria bacterium | reverse complement strand
ACGCCGGTGTGTGGCGCTATCATCCCACCAAGGACAAGTTTGAGGTGTTCGCCTGGGGCACGAGCAATCCCTGGGGTCTGGATTTCGACGATCGCGGCCAGGCTTTCATCACCGCCTGCGTCATCCCGCATCTTTGGCACATGATCCAGGGCGGACGTTACCATCGACAAGGTGGCCGACACTTCAACCGGCACATTTACAACGACATCAAAACCATCGCCGATCACGTGCATCAAAATTATGGTGGGCGAAAGCATGAGGATGGGCGTGCATACTTCTGGATGGACGGGAAGTTCAACGTGAAAAACAACCGCCAACGCAAGGGCGGTTTTGCCCACGGCGGCTGCCAGATTTACAACGGTGGAGCATTCCCGAAGCAGTACCACGGCCAAGCCTTTATGGGGAACATCCACCATCATATGCTTTATGTCGACAACCTAGAGCGGCTCGGCTCCGGCTTCCGCGGCACGCATGGCGGCGATTTCATGGTGGCACATGACCAGCACTTCCTTGGCGTTAACATGGACACCGGCCCCGAGGGTGGCATCTGGGTCATTGACTGGAACGATGCCGACATCTGCGGACGCGTCGTGCACCAGAAAGGCACCGGCCGCATCTACCGCGTGACACACAAAAACTGTGAGCCGGTTAAAAACCTCAACCTTGCCAAGTTGAGCGATGCCAAATTGGTCGAGCTCCTCAAGCATGAGAACGACTGGTATGTCGATCACGCAAGGCGGCTCCTGCAGGAACGCGCGCAAGGATCGCAGGCTTCCGCACCCGGATTGCTGCGCAAAGCTTTTCTGGATTCAGGATCCAACCCCATTCATCGCTTGCGCGCTATGCTCGCGTTGCACGCAATGCATGGAATTGACCAAAATATCCTGCTCAAATTGATGGCTGACAAGGATGAAACTATCCGTGGCTGGGCCATTCAATGTGCACTGGAAGACAAGAAGGCATCCAAGACCATTCTTGAACAACTTGTGAAAATGGCTAAAGAAGATGATTCCCAATTTGTGCGCCTTTACCTCGCTAGCGCCCTGCAGCGGATTCCGCTTGATCAGCGCTGGACACTTGCCGAAACACTTGTGGCCCACGAAGCAGACAAAGATGATCACAACCTGCCACTCCTGTACTGGTACGGCATCGAGCCTCTTGTTCCTACCAACAAAGCCCGTGCGTTGAAACTTGCCGCCAAGGCCAAGATCCCTCTTATCCGTCAATATATCGCGCGGCGCAGCACTTCAAAGTGAATATGAAACGAATCATTCTAACACTCACTTCTCTAGTAATCACCGTACAGGCTGACTGGAAGCAATGGCGCGGTCCGACCGGCCAAGGGCATGCAAACGCCAACCTACCCATCAAGTGGAACGAAAAAAAGAACATCAAGTGGCGCACGACCATCCCGGGCAAGGGCTGGTCTTCACCGGTCATTGAGGGCAACCATGTTTGGATGACGACGGCATTTGAGACAGTCGCCTCCGAAGAGGAACGCCGCGAGCGCCTCAAGAAAAATACCGGAGGGGTGCCCGTGCATGTGCTCAGCAGCGTGCGACTCAATGCCGTGTGCGTAGATAAACAAAACGGGAAACTGTTGCACAACATCGAGGTGATCGCCAAGAAGCAGCCGCAATGGGTGCACAAGCTCAACAGCTATGCCTCACCTTCACCAATCATTGAGAACGGCCGTGTGTACTGTCACTTCGGCGCATACGGCACGGTGTGTGTAGACACCGAGACCGGCAAGATCGTCTGGCGCAACGACAAGGTTTGGGTGATGCACGAGAATGGCCCAGGCAGCACGCCGGTGTTATGGAAGGACCTGCTTATCTTTCACATGGACGGCAGTGACCAGCAGTTCGTGGTGGCGCTGGACAAGACCACCGGCAAGGAACGTTGGCGCACCAAACGCAGCGGCAAGATGCACAACAACCACCAACTCAAGAAATCCTACGGTACGCCCGTGCTGCGCGAGGTTGACGGCAAGCCCGTGCTACTCTCGCCCGGCTCCAACTGGCTGTACGCCTACAACCCCGCCACGGGTAAGGAGCTTTGGAAGGTTGAATATGGCGGACTCGTCTTTTCGCTGGTGCCGCGCCCGGTGACCGGCCATGGGATGATTTTCATGAGCACCGGCTACATGCGCCCGAAGCTGCTGGCCGTGCGCTACGAGAAAACCGCCAAACCGGACATAGCATGGAGCTATTCACGTAGCGTTTCGACTCAACCCTCACCACTCCTCGTAGGGGATGAGCTTTATTTTATCACTGAGAGTGGCGGACTCGTCACCTGTCTAAATGCCCATACTGGTGAGAAGCACTGGGTCGAAAGAATTGGCGGCAATTATTCATCCTCCCCCACCTTTGCCTCAGGAAAGATTTATTTCCACAGCCGAGAAGGCGAAACCACCGTTTTAAAAGCTGGAAAAACCTTCGAGGTCATAGCCAAGAACAAGCTCGACGGCCAACACATGGCCAGTGCCGCTGTCGACGCTAATGCCCTCATTCTGCGGACCGACAAGGCGCTGTATCGAATTGAGAAATAAAAAAAGATGCTGAACCCTTGGGATTCAGCACCGTGCGATTGCAGTTTGTCGCTGGTTATTTCTCGTAACGGAACCCTTTCTTGGCAGCCTGTTCGCGGATGAAGCCTCCGACTTTCTCGTCAAACCCATCGCCCTTGCCGGCCTTCTTGAGCTCAGCTTTTTTAGTGATGATGAATGTGCTGCGTTTCTTGAGGAGGGCATTGAGCTCAGTCTGCAACTTTTTGCGTTCCTCAACCTGTTTGGTCAGGTAAGCCTCACGGTCCTTCTTATTCATTTTACGGACGTTTTCCGGAAGCTTCTTTTCTTCAATATCAGCCAACTTCACCTTGTCATTAGCTAGAAGGTCCGTCAAATCGCCTCCACCGCTGATCACCTCAGCTGCTTTCGCAGACTCCTCCTTGGCTTTGGATAGATAGTGCAGACGATCCGCACTGGCGGCAGCGGGGGCGCTCAGGGCCAAGGATCTTTTGCTGGCTGCAAAGCGCTGTGTGCGGGCATCACCGTAGACTGTTACGGTCCGTCCCAATCTGGCATTATGTGCCGCAATTTCCTTGTCGAATGGGGTAGCAATGGCAATCACTCCGCCGCTCTGCAAGATGCGCGCGAATTTGCCTTCTGCCTTGCGGGCAATCTCCTGCCAGATAGGCGTGGTCGAGGCCATATTACCACACTGGATGGTGTTCACGATGATATCCTTCTTCATGGCCAGCTTGCAGCTGTCTGTGTATTTCACATCCTGCT
>CAYRXL010000204.1:0-3316 GCA_964428295.1 uncultured Alphaproteobacteria bacterium | reverse complement strand
GTCCACGACCTTCAGCAGTCCACCGGCAAGGTCGATGTCCGATGAAAGGTCCCCCGCACCGGAAGGAGTAAGGGAAGAGCCCGAATTAAGTTTTACCGTGCCGGTAAGCTCTGCATCCTCCAAAATCGTAAGTACTGCTGCTTTGTTTAGTGCGAATGTTGTGATTTCCGCAGACTCCTTCAGCTCAAGGCCCCTTCCCTCGGCCGAGTCCGCATCCACACGAACTGAACTGATTAGACCGATTCCATCTAATGAAAGATTACTCTGCCCATCATCAAGAACCAGAGCGCTAGTGTTGAGAAGTTTTCCTCCACCTTCCATGGTCAGGGTGTTCTGGCCGACGGAAACCTCCGTTCCGCTGTAGGTCAAGGTCTTCTCAGAAGCGATCTCAACCGTTGCATCCGAGGTTAGACTCAGTGCTCCTGATATCTCCGCATCTCCGTTTGAGCGAAGAACCCCGCCTCCGAGTTTAACCGCGCCGGCGACTTCAACTGAGCCCTTAAGCTCAAGGCCTGCTCCGGACTGATCGAGCACAAAAGGCTGAGAGTTTGTAAAAGTCCCCGGACCCTCCAGAGAAAGAACCGAACTGCTCAGATTAACCACCTGCTCAGTTGTTAAATTCGCACTCTGAGCAAGCTTGATTTTCGAGGCAGCCTGCTGACTCACAACACCTGAAAGCGTCGGCTGACCCGTGACCTCAAGAGTCCCGCCATTCAATACCAGGGAGTTCGCGAAGGTCCCGCTGTCATTGAGCGTCAGCTTGACTCCGCTGACCTTGATTCCCCCATCGACACTGAACTGCTGAGTAGCCGAAAGCGAACTGTCCACCTGAAACTCAAGACCCGAAAGGGAGGGCTGGCCGGTGATTGAAAGTCCACGGTCTTCTGCAGGGGCCGCCTTGACCACTACCTGCGGGACACTGCCGTTGCCGGTTAGCTTGAGATGGCTTTGAGTATTGCCGAGTACCAGCGAAGAATCTGTTGCAGTTAGTTCCAGACTCCCCGTTCCTTTGATCTCCAGAGCATGGACTCCCAGGTCGAGGCTCCCTCCGCTGTAGCGAAGAGTCTTATCCTTGGCAACCTGAACCGAAGCATCCGCACTCTGGTTCCAAAGCCCCGACCAGAGAGAAGACTCGAAAGCCTTGAGGGATCCGCCGGAGAGACCCAGGGTCGAATTCACCTCACCAAGCCCGGTCAGATCCAACTCCCCATTCGAACCCATCTCCACGTGACCCGAAAGTGCCATCCCCTCCGAAACCATTAGGGAGGCCGGATGAAGAAGCGTCAGAGTGGTCACCGAAGAGGAACCCTTTACACGAAGTCCCTTGGAAGATGATGTGCTCAAGACATTGTCCAGAGTCACTCCATCGAGATCCAGTTCACTCAGCTCATTATCGAGCTTCAGGTTCCCGGGAACCTTTAATGAACCACCGCCAGAAAGGCTTAAGGCATAAGGACCAAGTCCAAGACCGGATGACTGGGAAAGCGTCAGCTCTCCCGATACCTCAACCTGTGAGGAGGCTGAAAGTGACAGCGTCCCCGGAAGGCCCCGTGTGTCCACGACCTTCAGCAGTCCACCGGCAAGGTCGATGTCCGATGAAAGGTCCCCCGCACCGGAAGGAGTAAGGGAAGAGCCCGAATTAAGTTTTACCGTGCCGGTAAGCTCTGCATCCTCCAAAATCGTAAGTACTGCTGCTTTGTTTAGTGCGAATGTTGTGATTTCCGCAGACTCCTTCAGCTCAAGGCCCCTTCCCTCGGCCGAGTCCGCATCCACACGAACTGAACTGATTAGACCGATTCCATCTAATGAAAGATTACTCTGCCCATCATCAAGAACCAGAGCGCTAGTGTTGAGAAGTTTTCCTCCACCTTCCATGGTCAGGGTGTTCTGGCCGACGGAAACCTCCGTTCCGCTGTAGGTCAAGGTCTTCTCAGAAGCGATCTCAACCGTTGCATCCGAGGTTAGACTCAGTGCTCCTGATATCTCCGCATCTCCGTTTGAGCGAAGAACCCCGCCTCCGAGTTTAACCGCGCCGGCGACTTCAACTGAGCCCTTAAGCTCAAGGCCTGCTCCGGACTGATCGAGCACAAAAGGCTGAGAGTTTGTAAAAGTCCCCGGACCCTCCAGAGAAAGAACCGAACTGCTCAGATTAACCACCTGCTCAGTTGTTAAATTCGCACTCTGAGCAAGCTTGATTTTCGAGGCAGCCTGCTGACTCACAACACCTGAAAGCGTCGGCTGACCCGTGACCTCAAGAGTCCCGCCATTCAATACCAGGGAGTTCGCGAAGGTCCCGCTGTCATTGAGCGTCAGCTTGACTCCGCTGACCTTGATTCCCCCATCGACACTGAACTGCTGAGTAGCCGAAAGCGAACTGTCCACCTGAAACTCAAGACCCGAAAGGGAGGGCTGGCCGGTGATTGAAAGTCCACGGTCTTCTGCAGGGGCCGCCTTGACCACTACCTGCGGGACACTGCCGTTGCCGGTTAGCTTGAGATGGCTTTGAGTATTGCCGAGTACCAGCGAAGAATCTGTTGCAGTTAGTTCCAGACTCCCCGTTCCTTTGATCTCCAGAGCATGGACTCCCAGGTCGAGGCTCCCTCCGCTGTAGCGAAGAGTCTTATCCTTGGCAACCTGAACCGAAGCATCCGCACTCTGGTTCCAAAGCCCCGACCAGAGAGAAGACTCGAAAGCCTTGAGGGATCCGCCGGAGAGACCCAGGGTCGAATTCACCTCACCAAGCCCGGTCAGATCCAACTCCCCATTCGAACCCATCTCCACGTGACCCGAAAGTGCCATCCCCTCCGAAACCATTAGGGAGGCCGGATGAAGAAGCGTCAGAGTGGTCACCGAAGAGGAACCCTTTACACGAAGTCCCTTGGAAGATGATGTGCTCAAGACATTGTCCAGAGTCACTCCATCGAGATCCAGTTCACTCAGCTCATTATCGAGCTTCAGGTTCCCGGGAACCTTTAATGAACCACCGCCAGAAAGGCTTAAGGCATAAGGACCAAGTCCAAGACCGGATGACTGGGAAAGCGTCAGCTCTCCCGATACCTCAACCTGTGAGGAGGCTGAAAGTGACAGCGTCCCCGGAAGGCCCCGTGTGTCCGCAACCTTCAGCAGTCCACCGGCAAGATCGATGTCCGATGACAGTTTGCCCGCACCCGAAGGAATAAGGGAAGAATCCGGATTCAGTTTTACCGTGCCGGTAAGCTCAGCATCCTCCAGAATCGAAAGAGCTGCTGCCTTGTTTAGTTCAAGCACTGTGATTCCCGCAGATTTCTTCAGCTCAAGGCCTCTTCCCTCAGTCGAG
>CAYRXL010000203.1:714-3374 GCA_964428295.1 uncultured Alphaproteobacteria bacterium | reverse complement strand
GATCGATAGAGGATTATTTGATTTAATTTATCATGAACACTTATCATATTTTTCTTTAACTCCTCTTAAATTTCTTTTTGAAAAGCATGGTATGAGAATTATTAACTTTGAGAAGTTAGACATGGGTGCTTCAGGGCCTGCTATAAGATTGTTTTTGTCAAAAAACCAATCAATATATCGAGTTTCAAATAAAATAACTCAACAAATAAAATATGAAAGAATTTGGGGAATTCAAAAGATAAAAAAATAAAATTTTTTCAAAAAAACAACAGAATCTAAAATACAAAAAATAAGAGAAATAGTGTATTCAAAATATAACAAAGGTTTTAAAATTGGATGTTTTACAGCATCATCAAAGGGAAATACTTTACTAAATTGTCTTAGTTTAAAAAAAAATATTATTCAATATGCTTCTGAAAATAATATAAAAAAAATAGGAAAGTATACACCAGGAACACACATAAAGATTATAAATGATAATATCTTTTGTAAAAAAAAAATAGACTATGCAATTTTGCTATCATGGAATTATAAAAATTTTTTTTTATCAAGGTCTAAATTTATTATACCTCTTCCTTTACCAAAAATCGAATAGCTGATGCATAAACTAGATATTATAATTCCTGTTTACAATGAAGATGAAAATATAATTAATTTACTTCAATCAATTGAAAATGAAATTTTATGTAAATTTAGAGTGTTGGTTTGTTATGACAATGAAACAGATACAACTTTAAAACATTTAAAAAATAAAAAAATAATTAAAAATGAAATATTATTAATTAAAAATCCAAAAAAAGGGCCTAATTCTGCTATTGTTAAAGGAATAAATTCTTCACAAGCGAAAATAATTTTGGTTTATATGGCGGACGATTTTGAGAATATAAAATTAATCAATCCAATGCTTAGTTTAATTGACGAAGGAAATGATTTAGTAATTCCAACCAGATTTATACCTGGTGGAAATATGATCGGTGCGGCAAAAATTAAAGAAGCTATTACACGAGTTGGTTCATTTTTATTATATTATTTAGCTAGAATACCTTTTAAAGACTGCACAAACGCTTTCAAAATGTTTTCTTCTGATTTAAAAGATAAAATTAAATTTGAATCAACAACCGGGTTTACGTTTGCTTTGGAACTAACTGTAAAATCCTACTTACTAAAATCTAAAATCATTGAAATTCCAAGCACTTGGATTGAAATCAAAAATAGAAAAAGTAACTTTAAAATATATAAATGGCTGCCCTTCTATATTTATTGGCTTTTATATTCAATGTTTAAAAATTTAATATTAGGTATAAAGAGAATTTTTAAATAGCATGAAAAGTTAAAAGATTATATTTTTTATCCTACTGGATATAGAGGAAAAAGAGCATAGTAAAAATTTGCAGTTATCAAAAATGCTAATAAATAAAAATTGAGAAATATTGTATTTTTATAATTAATGAATAACTTCGTATTAAAAAAAATAAATGCCATTACAAGTATAATAGGGTCGAAATACTCATGCATTAGAGGCCATAAGAATAGCGCAAGCAATAAAAAAAAGAATATTATGAGAAAATCTCTGAGATTTTTACCAATATAAATTAATATAACTATCCAAGATATGAAAAAAACGAAATAAATAAATATTTCACGAAAAAGAGATTTTTCAAATAAAAATAAAGAAATTTTATGCGCATATCCTAAACCCATCCAATATTCACCTGTTGTTTCAATAAGATTAGCGAAGTTTAATAAGTAGAAAAGATAAATAAAAAATAGAGATATTAAATAATAATTTTTTTTATTTAAAAAGAAGTCTTTAATTAAATTATATAAACTTTTGCTCTTAAATAACAAAAGGGGCAAAAGATAAAGAGCAACTATTGATGCCGCGTATCCAATTTGAACTGGATATATTTTTCCCAATCTTTCAAAAGTTGTTATAGAATTAATATTTGATTCAGCGGTTGCTACTGAGATTATACCTCCCCAAAAGATCATTAAATAAATGAATGGCAACGAAAATATTAAGTAAAGAATAAATGATAATATTTTAAATTTAATTAATTTTTCTGATGTAACAATTGTAAAAAAACAAATGATAGGAATAATTATAAATAATTGGAAAAAATATACACAAAAAGAACTAAAAAGTGTTGTAAAAATAAATTGTGAATATAATATGAAACCTTATTTATTTTTATTTTTTAATAAAGAATTTAGAGATAATAATGATAAAAACAAAGCGATTATGGCATAATTTTCTTCTAAGCCCCAATAGGCAGAAGTTCTATAGTAAGGGCTCAAGCAAATAGTTGAAGCAATAAGTAATAGCAATACATTATCTGTTTTTTGAAATCTCTGCTTTAAGCAAAAGTAAAAAAGTACAGGTCCGGTCAATGAAATTACAAATACAGTTCTTCTGAATTCAAGAGGATTATCAAGAAATGGATTAAACCAAGAATGCAAAATATATAACAATGGAGGTCTATTGGTAAAATAATCTGGGTGTTGAATGGCAGAAATCAAATCATGATTTTTAAATATTTGTAAATTTGCCCATATAAAATCGAAATCACCACCATAAGTGCCTGCTCCAGCGGCATTTTCGTCTATGTAAAAACCTATTAAGAAATTGTGATTGGATCAGAGAGACCATGGCCCTGCGG
>CAYRXL010000203.1:0-704 GCA_964428295.1 uncultured Alphaproteobacteria bacterium | reverse complement strand
ATAATAAGTATTATTGAAAAAAATTTATTATTATTAATTTTTTCCATTTAGCTTTTTTTCGCTATAAAAAGGATATGAGAAAAAATTGATCCACTGTCAATAGGTATAACATCAACCTCGAATTTACATTTATCTAATAATGTTTTTAAATTTTTTACTGATCTAAAGTTAATTTTTTCAAAAGGGTAAAGAGTTTTGTCAGCAAACCAACTTATAAAAAATTTCCATTTAGGTGTTCTTGCAACTTCCAAAATAATTAAACTTCCTCCCAGTTTTAATTTATTATGACATGCCTTTAATAGTGTTTCTTGCGCCTCATAAGTGGTTAGATGATGTAGAACATGAGTAAAAATAATATGGTCAGCTTGAGGTATATCTATCTTAGTTATATCTCCAGATGAATTTTGTATTTTTAATTCCAATATTAGCATATTTAATTCTATTTTCATTTATCTCTAATCCCAAAACTTCTCTTTGGTCCGAGGTAAGACCTAATAAGTTAGCTAGCAACCCATGACCACAACCCAAATCAATAATAAAACCTTTTTTTGGAATATATGTTTCAATTCTGCTAAATGGAAAAAGATGAAATTTGAGTTTATTATATAAATATAACCAAATTGGCCTATATAACTTTAACATTTCGATAATTTTTTTATTCATTTTAAAAAACTTTATAAATTATATTAAAAAAAATAGATATA
>CAYRXL010000202.1:2309-3380 GCA_964428295.1 uncultured Alphaproteobacteria bacterium | reverse complement strand
TTTACATCACTCATTTTTTATTTTCCTTCATTTAACGTTATTTAAAAACGTGCAAAGATACGATAATTAATTATAGATACCAAGATAAACAAAAAAATATCCAAAAAAGAAAACTTCTACTGATAGGGTGGATCAACATAATTTTAACCTTAGATTTCTGCTGTGTTCCATAAATTATGTTTTTATTTTTTCAAATTTTACTCTATAATTTTCATCTTAAAATTATATTCACAAAATGAAGCAGTAGAATTTGAGCTTGAAAACCCCTTATTCAAAATAAGATGATTAGTTATTTAAAATTTCCAATAATTGTTTTACAGCCTTTAACTTTCATGCCTTTTTTAACTTTTAAAGCAAAATTTTTGGGCACTATTATTTCAACTCTTGATCCAAATTTTATAAAACCTAATTTTTCGCCTTGAGCCACATTCAAATCTGGATTCATATGATTTACTATTCTTCTTGCTACAAAACCTGCTATCTGTTTAATTTTAAAAATATTTTCATTATTATAATTAAATAATATTGAAGTTTGTTCATTCTTTTCTGATGCTTTATTTTTAAATGCACCAAAGAAATTTCCAGGATTATAAATAGTACTAAGCACTTTCGCATTTAAAGGAATCCATTGCCTATGCACATTGAAAAATGATAGAAATATTGCAATTTTAGTAGCTTTACCTATATCTTCATCTTCCCAATCTTCTATAGAGACAATTCTACCATCGGCAGGAGATAAAAAATTTTGTTCATTATAAAGAATATTTCTAATTGGATCTCTAAAAAAATAACAAATAATTAGCAGTGAATAAAATATGTATATACTTAATAATCCAATCCAAGAATAACTAAAATAAATTGAAAGTAAATATGTGATAATCCAGATTATTAATGTATAAAATATTATTTTATATCCTTCGGGAGCAATATTAATGATTCTTTTCATGAGCTGAATTTAAAAATAAAAAAGCCTCTACGAAAGAGAGTTTTTGGATTTGAACCTGCGACCTCCTTCCCCAAAGCAAGATGGATTAGTTATTTAATATTACATTTATTAAAATGATTACATCT
>CAYRXL010000202.1:0-2299 GCA_964428295.1 uncultured Alphaproteobacteria bacterium | reverse complement strand
CAAGATTTATATCTCCATAGCCATCATTTGAACTGCCCAATTTTTGAATTTGAATTATACTATGTTTAGGTAATATTAATGTTGGAACATCCCAATCTGTTAAGCCTCCATGACTAAAAATTAAATTTGATGAATGATTGAAATATTCATCTAAATCACTTGGGACAGCAGAGTAATCTGTAAATTCCCACTGATAATAGCCATCGTAATCTATAGTACAATTAGGATAAGATTCAGATGCATCTGCACAATAGTCAATTGATGGATTTAAATGAAAATAATTCTTTTTAAATAAGCTGTCTGTAGTAATAATTGAATATTCATATATAGTATCATTTTCTAAATTAATTTCATATTGATTCTCAGAAAAATTAATAAGCAAATAATCTCCTTCAGGGTCAAATTTCCATCCATAAATATCATGAATACTCCATGAGATTTCTGTATTATATCTTTTAATTAATGTGGAATTGACTTGATTGTTAAAATTAATTTCACTTATTTGCTCATTCCTCCATGAAAGCTGATTGAGCAATCGCGCAGCCTCTCCTTTTGGAGATAATCCAATAAATTCATTAGAACACTTTTCAAAACAACTGCTAATACCATCTTCATTATGAAATTTACATGCATTTGTTCCAAGTGCTTCATCTACATGGGCATAGGTATCTATAAGCCTATAATTACCACTAAAACCATTGATGTTATTTAAAATTAATATCTTTATATTTGGAATTTCCATCATGTAAGATATAGTTTCATAAAGGGAATGTAAAGTATGTGACCAAGTCCCTTGATATGGTTTACCTGCATTTGGGTCGTTATCATAAAGATATGGTTTGCCACTTAAACCGAAATCATATTCAGTCATCCAAATATCAAGATTATTATTAAACCCTGTTAACTCCTCATATAAATTAGTTCCAGCCTGGCTATCATCATTCCAACAAGGGCCACCATCCCAATTGTTCATTGTATACTGAACATTAGCTACATTCCATTTCATAAAATAATTCATTATACAATTATCTCTTGAAGTATAAGGGGATACTCCAAATTTTCCAAATTGAAGTGAATCATATATATCAATATTTTGCCATCCTTCCAAAACATCACAATTAGTTTCATCAAAATTAGGAATTTTCATATTGAATAAACCGCTGTACTTATGAAAAGTTATAGCATCAAATAAGTCTGATTCTCCCTGATTATGAATATAGTTCCATAAATTATCATTCCAATTACACCTTAATGGATCTTCAGTACATTCATCACAACCTCCATTTGAATGGACGTCCCCACCTAAACCTATTTTAGCTTCACTTAATATTGAATGTTCTCTTATTTTATAAGCGCACATAATTGCATCCTGCGCATAGTCTTCAACAGTTGGCCATGCTTTTCTTATCCATTCATGATTGGGCATGAAGGGCTCATTAGATAATTGTATATATATATGCTCAGGAGCTATACCATAATCAGTTATAGCTAGAGCAATAGAATCTAGCTGAATATCAATCGTATTTTTTAATGATTCTTCATTTGTAATATTACATTCATCATCAAAAATTGCTTCTTCAACATCATAATAACTTGGATTTAACATGTTAATTACAAATAAAGGATTTAAATTGTTATCTAGTCTATTTGTGATAACATCTAAATAATGAGAGGAAAAATTATTTGTATAATTTGCTACTTTTTTACATACCTCATCTTCATAATTCGTTAACACTAAATCATTATTGTAATGCCATTCTCTAGCTGAAAGAGTATCGCATATACTATAATTATCATTTTCACTACAATAGTTAACTGAATTATCATTAAGTTGAGGGCAATCAGAAGGGAAGCATGGTCCTTTATCCCATTTATAACATGGTAATGTAGTTCCCTTATTCCAATCAAAAAAGTTTGAAGCTTCGGCCCCTGGCCATCTCATCATCTGAGTTTCTAATTCATTCAACAAATTCACATAATCTGCATTATTCCAACTAGGTTGAACTTCAGGTTTTAAGTTTCCTCCTAAATGTGGAATTAGTTTTGAATCAGAATAAGTACAATCATCAATCTCAATAATTTGACTGAGAAGTAAAGTTGAGAATAAAAATATTAATAATGTATAATTTTTCATTGTGTAATTTACAAAACAAAAAAGCCTCTATAAAAGAGGGTAGTTTAATCTAATATTATTTGAATAATTGCAACAATATCTAAAATATTAATTGTTCCATCATAGTTAACATCAACAATTTCATTATATCCACCATTAAGTACTAACTGAACTGTTTCTACTATA
>CAYRXL010000201.1:0-3381 GCA_964428295.1 uncultured Alphaproteobacteria bacterium | reverse complement strand
TGATGTTACGGGGTTCGGATTACTGGGACATTTAAATGAAATGTGCAAAGGGAGCAATCTAAGCGCAACAATAAACTACAGCAATGTTTCATTGATTCCTGAAACAGAAGAATTTGCAAATAATGGGATCATTCCTGGAGGAACAAAAAATAATCTTAAATTTTTAAATAATGTCTTACTTTTTTCAAATTCAATACAGGAATTTCAAAAATTAATTTTGGCTGACGCACAAACATCTGGAGGATTGCTAATATCATGTAATCAATCAGACTCTAAAAAAATGCTTAATGAACTTAATAAAGAATCAGACTTTATATCAAAGAGAGTCGGAAGGTTTATAGCTAAAGAAAAATATAATATTTACTGTGAAAGATAATGAAAAAAATTTATCTTGATAACAATTCTACCACTCAAATAGATCCTGAAGTACTAAAAGAAATGCTACCGTACTTTAATGAAAAATATGGTAATCCTTCAAGCCATTCTCATGCATTTGGATGGGAGGCAAAAGCTGCTATCGATATTGCAAGAGAAAAAGTAGCTAATCTAATTAATGGAAAATCTGATGAAATTATTTTTACAAGTGGTGCAACTGAATCAAATAATTTGGCTATTAATGGACTTCTTGAAAATAAAAAAGATAAAAAATATACTATTATAACATCTTCAATCGAACATAAAGCTGTACTTGATATTCTTAAACCAATAAATGATAAAATCATTTTTATTTCTCCTGATAAAGAAGGCATAATAAATATAAATGATATTAAAAAGTCTATAAATAAAAATACAATACTCATTAGTATAATGCATGCTAATAATGAAATAGGATCAATACAACCTATAAAAGAAATTGGGGCTTTATGTAAAAAGCATAATATCATATTTCATGTTGATGCTGCACAATCAGCAGGTAAAATTGATATCGATGTTATTGATATGAATATAGATTTATTATCAATATCAGCACATAAAATTTATGGTCCTAAGGGAGTTGGAGCATTATATATAAAAAATAAAACTCCTGCAATAGATATAAAACCTCTAATCGTTGGAGGAGGACAGGAAAATAATTACAGATCCGGAACATTGCCTACTCCTCTTATTGTAGGATTTGGGTAAGCATGCGAAATTTAGTCAAATCATATGTTTACAGATAATCAAAAAATAAAAAAATTAGCATCTAGGTTAACTATGAGTATTCTATCTAAATATCCTAAATCTATACTAAATGGACATAAAAGTAATAGAATACCAGGAAATATCAACCTTACTTTTCCTTTTTTAAAAGGAATGTCAATTATAAGATCAGTTTCTCAAATAGCTGTATCCAGTGGATCTGCATGTAATTCATCTGATCCTAAGCCTTCACATGTTTTAACTCAAATTGGAAGAAGTAAGCTCGAAACAAATACATCAATAAGAATTGGAATAGGAAGGTTTAACACAGAAGATGATATCGATATAGCAGCAGATGCTATCATTAATGCAATAGATAAAAAAATAAAGCCTATCTCTTAAGTATAAAATCTAGCTTAATAAAAAATGATTGATCGTAATAATGTTCAAAAGTATTATTGGTATCAGATGAATATTGCATAAAATCATTCAAATTATTAAACCTTTCCCCCGATATATGTTTAAAAAAACTATAAATAAAATAAAAATTCAAATCTCTATTAAATTCCCATTCAAATATCCAATTAAATTCGAACGATGAAAATTTCGTGCTATATAATATCATATCACTTTCTTTTTCTTCATTTGTGATATATTGAATTTCTGATGGATATTGATAGCTTTTATCTAAATATCTATATTGATTTGGATAATCATTAACGTAAGTAAAATATCTGCTGTATGCTTTTATGCTAAAATTATGGGCGATATAAGATGATAGTAATAGAGATATTTCCCTTTCAAAAATTTTAGAATCAGAAAAATAATATTTTTCATCTGTATGATTAGATTTAATAATATTATCAACTTCAGAATCAGGAATATTTGTATAAGGTTGTTTTTTAAGAAAATGATACCTATCATAATATGAATCCAGTTGATAGCCCACATCAATAAAAAACCAATCCAGAGGTTCATAAAGAATATTAAAGCTATAACCTCCTCCATAGTCACCAATTGTATTAGAAAAATATTCCAAGCTATAACGAAGTGACCATCGATTTAAAGGATCAGTAGAAAATGTTATTTTTATATTATCTGACTCAGGCTTTTTGACAATAATTGGAACTATTTCTGATTTATTATAATCACTAAGCTTTAACCAATCATCATAGTGAGATAATGATTTGATATAATCAAACTGAAAGAACATATCATTTGTATAAAAAGTTTCTATAGTAAAAGATATATCGTTTCTAATTACAGTTCCATTCATATTTCTTGAGGTTATATTCTGTATGTTAAATGAATAATTTTTAATGTATTGGTTCAGCATTTGTTTTCCTAAAGCGAAACCATAGTGAAATTTCTCAAAATTATTCCTTCTTAAATAACCAAGATAACTTATATCAAACATTCTACTATAATTTTCATAATTAATCCAAGTATCAAATACATTATCATGTAAAAAACCTAAATTAGGATTCGATATTTTATCGGTATAGCTTACTTCATAAGACTGCCCTATCTCTTTATTTAAAGATCCTTGATCTAAAGAGTTTAGATCCATTGATACTATTTGTCCATCAAACTTAAACTTATTATCTAATAAATTGATTAATCCATCTATTGAAAACACATTAGAAAAATCACGAGGGTTTTCATATTGCGTACTCATAAAGCCAATATAAGAACCTTGATTAATAATATCTTTACGTAATCTAGAAACTGTTGTTTTTATGTTTGCATCACTTTTATTATTAATATCAATTGAGGATTCTGATAGAAGAATCCCATACAAAAGCCCATAATCATTCATGCCTGTATATTTAACTGAATAATCAATTTCTGTTTTATAATTATAATCATTAAAGAAAATATTTCCTCCTATTCTTCTTGAGTAAAATATATCAATAGGAGTATCAAAAATTGATTGGTCATTAGCAAAAAAAGGGCGTTTTTCATCATAATAAATCTCATATCCGGTAAGATTTATTTCAGATGGATCTTGTTCAACTTGACCAAAATCAGGATTAAAAGAATATTCCAAAGATGAATAATTATTAGGGGAATAAGAAAAATCAATACCAAAATTATTATTATGATTTCTATAATCATAGCGCAATGGCTCTTCAAGATTCAAATATTCATCATTATCATATTCATAATATTTGACATCAAAATCTGTAAATCCATGGAGAATATGCGGTTTAATCATTAATTGTTTTTGATATGGAATCTCTAAATTATTTATATGCCCAT
>CAYRXL010000200.1:0-3385 GCA_964428295.1 uncultured Alphaproteobacteria bacterium | reverse complement strand
ATTGTTCATTAATTTTATTCTCTTGGTATTTAAAAGTATAAAATCCTTTTGGAGTTGTTGGGTGCCATATTTCTAGATGTTCTTTATTTGATAAATAGTAGTCTACACGAAGTTGGACGTGATTTATGTTTAATATTTCTATATTAAAATTTTTAGATTGCATTAATAATTATTAAATATTTTTATAATTAACTGCTGACATTAAATGTAGTATTAATAATATCCACCCTAAATAAATAAATGGAGAACTAGGAATTAATATATATGCAAGAACTAGGCCGGAATAGACCATAACACCCACACAAAAAAGTAAAATTAATTCAATATTTTTATTTGTAATAATTTTAGGTATAGAAAATAATGTAATAAATAAACCAATAATTATTACCCATAAACCAAAAAAACGATAAATTTGTCTCAAATAATCTGGAAGAGTCTTATTAATATCATATTTAAAAAGCTCATCAAATGTCATTTCTAATCGCTCTTCATTAGCAATTTGATCTAACATCCAAGGCTCATCAACTACCATCCATCGAGCACCTAAAACAATCATTATTAAACCCATAATAATCATATGTATCATCATCCGTCCAACCTATCTGATCTGGACCATAGTCATATAAATCATATGAATCAAGTCTTTGAGTGAATTTTGGACGCATAGCCCATGGATATATTAGTCCTAATCCTTGCTTGCTATAAGGATTTCCATATACGTTAGAATAATTAGGATCAACTATATATTCTTCACTCTGAGGTAAAGTAATCATTAGTCTATTATTTTCATGATCTCTGCACCACTGGTTTATATCTGAAAAAATACAGGGAAATAAAATTTCATGTCCTAAAATACCATCATCATTTTGTGTTTCAAAAACAACTCCAACATAAGTTGTATCCCCATTTTCATACCAAGATAAACCTGGAATATTATTTCCTTGATCTTGATAAGCTTCACTAGAACACCATAATGCATAATTATCATTAGATAATGGGCAATCAGAATTAAGATCGTTATTATACCAATCATATTTATAAGAATAGCTATGCCCTGGAACTCCAGCAGTAAAACCAAGAGTTGGTAAGTAAGTATATTCTCCCCATAATGCAGCTGGGTGGGATTCCCAATTAATAAAATTACCGTAATTTGTAATTGCAGTCTGTGCTTCGCCTTTTAGTAAATATCCCTTTGCTCTATCATTCATGGGATTTGGCAAATCTCTTGAACCTGATGAATTATCATTTAAGAGATTACTATTAATTTCTGCAGAGAAAGAAAATGAAAACAATAATAATATATAAAAGATCTTTAGCATGGTAAAATATAAAAATATTTAAAGTAAAATAAAATAAAAAAACCCCCATAATTGGGGGTTTTTGCTCCGGTACCTGGACTCGAACCAGGGACACACGGATTAACAGTCCGTTGCTCTAACCAACTGAGCTATACCGGAATTAATTATTTCAGGCCATTAAATTAGCAAGTCTTTGTGAAATGAAAAATAAAAATTATTCTTCTTCAGAATTTCTTGAATTCTCATATTCTGACATAACTTTCTGTGCTTCACTTACAGGCATATCTTCATAATGAGAAAAATCTTTAGAGAAGAATCCCTTTCCGCTAGTCATTGACTTTAAAGCGATTGCATAGTCAGAAAGATTAGCAAGAGGTACTTCTGCATTGATAACCTGATAGCTACCCTCAGCATCCATTCCACCAACTTTTCCTCTTCTTTGAGATATATCACCCATCACATCACCAGTATAGTTATCGGGAACCTTTATTCTTAGCTTATATATAGGCTCTAAGAGCTTTGGTCGAGCACTTTTAAATGCATCGACGAACGCATGCCTACCTGCAATCTGAACTGCCATATCATTTGAATCCACTGGATGCATCTTACCATCATAAAAGTCTATTTTCAAATCTACAACTTTTGATCCTGATATTATCCCGTCATCACAAATTATTTTTATTCCTTTCTCAACAGATGGAACAAAGCTTCTATCCACATTCTGTCCAACTAGGGACTGCTGAAAATCCACTCCATCCCCTCTATTTCCAGGAGATAGTCTAAGCCAAACCTCCGCAAATTGACCAGAACCACCAGATTGCTTTTTATGTCTATACTTAGCATCTGAATTTGAGGTGATAGTTTCTCTATATGGAATTTTGGGTGAGAATGTTTTAATGATAACATTAAATCTATTTTTAATTCTTTTTAAAGTTATATCTGTGTGCTGCTCACCTTGAGTTGATATAATTGTCTGCTTTAACTCAGGGTCAACCCTATATTTAAAAGTAGGGTCTTGATGATGCATTACAGAAAGAGCTGTAGCCATTTTATCCTCATCTCCTGCAGAGCCAGATTCAATTGCAAAACTCATATTATCAGTAGGAAATGTTATCCCCTTAAGGGTTGTGGATTCTTTAAATGAACAAAGAGTATCACAGGTACTAGTGTTTTTCAACTTAAGCGTACAGCCGATATCTCCATTAACAACTTTATCCATCTCTACTCTATCATTTCCACAAGCCGAAAAAATTTGTCTCAATTTCTCAGAATCATTTCTTACGGGATTACTAACATCTTGTCCTGAAGATACTTCACCTGAAAAAACTCTAAAATATGAGATTTCTCCTACATGCTCTTGATTGATCGTTTTAAATACTAATGCAGACATTCCATTTGCATCTGGATCTTTTGTATCAGCAGAAGTAGGGGAAAAAGAAACAAGCATATCCATCATGCTAGACACTCCGATATTTCGAGTTGCTGATGAACAAAAAACTGGAATTAAACTTTTTGTCATAATTGCATTATTAATTCCTTTTTTAATATCTTCATCAGAGAGTTCTCCTTGATCAAAATATTTTTCTAAAAGCTCCTCATCAGATTCAGCGATAAGCTCAATTAACTCTTCATATAAACTATCTACTTTTGCGCTTAAATCGCCATCAATTTCGGATACATCAAAGCTTCCAGACGCATCATTTTTATAGGTATGTAATTTTTTATTAAGGACATCTACAACCTGATTAAATCCTTCACCTTCATTTACTGGGAGCATAATAGGGAAAACTATTCTACCCACATTTTCCTTAAGAGAATTAAGCACTGAATCAAAATCTGATTGCTCTCTATCGCACATATTAATCGCCAGCATCATTGGTCTATTAAATTCTTTATTTGAATATTCCCAAACAAGGTCATTTCCAATGGAACTTCCATCTGAAGCGCTAACAACATTAAGCACACAATCTGAAACTCTAATTGCTGATTTTACATCTCCATGAAAATCAAGATATCCTGGGGTATCAAACATATTGATTTTTTTCTCATTATACTCAAAAGATAAAACAGATAGCGACACAGAATGC
>CAYRXL010000199.1:0-3409 GCA_964428295.1 uncultured Alphaproteobacteria bacterium | reverse complement strand
TTATAAATGATATATACAAAGACAAAGGAAACTCTAAAATGATTTTAGGAAACCCCTTAAAAGCATTATTATGGATAAATTCACAAACAATTAAAAATGGAAATTATCTAAAGGAGGAACAAATAATTACATTAGGTAGTGTAATAAAAACATTGTGGGTTGATGATTTTACAAATAAGTATACTTTCTATATCAAAGAACTAGGAAGCTGCTCTGTAGAGTTTCAAAAAGAATAATACTAGAAAGCGTCAAAGAATTATGTCTAAAGATGTAGATAAAATTACAGTCTATATTGATTTCAAAAGCCCATATGCATATCTAGCAATTGAGCCTACAAGAAAATTATTTAATAGTCTAAATATCAAAATCAATTGGGTGCCCTATGTGCTAGATATTCCAGAGTATTTGGGTAGTGCTAAAGTAGATAATTCTGGCAAGGTAGTAGAGAACAATCGTAACGAACATCAATGGAGACGAGTGAGATACTCTTATATGGATTGCCGGCGCTACGCAAATATAAGAAATATGACAATCCTAGGTCCTCGTAAAATTTGGGATACAAGGATGATATCAACCACTCTATTATGGGTTAAAAAGAATAATTTTTCACTGCTTAATGAATTTATTGATCATGTATATAAAAGTTTTTGGGAAAGAAATTTAGATATAGAAAATATTAGTATTATCCAAAAAGTACTGGAAAAGATGCAAATTACTTCAAAAGGTTTAGAGGAATGGCTCTCTAATGAAGGAAAAAAAAACCTTGAGTTGGTTATTAGTGAAGCCCATAACAAAGGTGTATTTGGAGTTCCTTTTTACATATTTAAAGAAGAACTTTTTTGGGGAAGAGAGCAATTGCCGATGATAAAGGCTAGGATAACAGAACTATATCAAGACATAATATAATTTGTTTTTATTTATCTATTCTTAATATTGTATTTTACTTCTTCAGGACCTAAACTAGTAAATATTAAGCCAGCTGCATTACCAATGTAGATGTTTTTTATTCTATCATAAGACATTTCTAGTCTTATATTTCTATTAATACTGATAATTAAAAATTTATTTTTATTAAACTTGATTACTTCCCCCACTACTTTATTTTGATTTTCATCACAAACAACAGTACACTTATCACTAAAATAGCTATTTTGCATAATTTTCCTTAATTGTCTCTGTAAATAAAACATTAGCACATGAATAATCTATTTGTATTAAAATCAATCTAAAATAAACAAATATAATTAAAAAACTTTTAATAAATAATTATAGACAAAATTATGAAAAACAAAAAAAATATTTATGTATTATTACTAAGTTGCCCAGATAAGATTGGAATAGTTTCTAATGTTGCTAGTTTTTTACTTTCAATAAAATGTAATATTATAGAAAGTGGGCAGTTTAGTGACCCTAAAAATGGTAATTTTTTTATGAGAATATGTTTTCAGGATATAAATAACAAAGAGATAAATATTAACAAAATAACAAAACAATTTAGAAATATAAATATTAAATATAAAATGAAATCAAAATTAAAAAATTTATCTAAAAAGTCTAAAATTATTATCATGGTTTCAAAATTTGGACATTGCCTTAATAATATATTATTTCAATGGAAAAGTGGAATGCTAAACCTAGAAATAGCTATAGTGGTTTCTAATCATCAAAACATGAGTTCATTGGTTCAATCTTACGGCATAGATTATAAGTACCTTCCTATTAATATACGGAATAAAAAATCCCAAGAAAAAAAACTATTAGAAATAATTAAAAAGCATAATATAAATCTAGTTGTACTAGCAAGATACATGCAAGTACTCTCTACAGAAATTTGCAATAAAATGAAAGGTAAGATAATAAATATACACCACTCTTTTCTCCCCAGTTTTAAAGGAGCTAAACCTTATCAACAAGCCTATAAAAAAGGTGTGAAACTAATTGGAGCAACAGCTCACTACGTAACAAAATATCTAGATGAAGGACAAATAATAGAACAAGATGTAGCCAGAGTAAACCACAGCTACTCATTAGAAAACTTTACTACTATAGGTCGCGATATAGAAAGCTTAGTTTTATCTCGTGCCTTAAAGTGGCACACAGAACACCGAGTTCTGATTAATGAGAATAGAACTGTAGTTTTCTATTAGATAGTGTTTAAAAAAAACGAAACATAACAAACACAAGAAACCTAAGGCAGTGAGAATATAAACTTATATAAGACTAGTAAATATAGTACTTACTACTCTTCTACTACCTTTAGATTCTCAGCTGCACTCTTTCCATTTTTTTGTTCTTTAATTTCATACTCTACCTTTTGACCTTCTTGAAGGTTAGATAGACCAGATGCTTCCACTGCGGAAATATGTACGAAAATATCTTCATCGGATTCCTCTTGTGAAATGAATCCGTATCCTTTTCTTTTATTAAACCACTTTACTTCGCCTTTAGTCATAATTATCTTTCTTTAATATTATGGAAATTAGGCGTATTAATTTCCAATTGTTTTAATCTTTACTTAAGCAATTCTTAACGCCTTTGCCAAATATAATATATTATATATATTATTACATAAGCATTAATTCAATATAAATCGTATATGTTTGTAAAAATATAAATAATTGTGATATATTAACATTCACAGTAATATTAATGCTTATTTAAATTTTTGATCTTTAATCATGTTAAAAGCGCAATTTTCTTCCTTTGGAACCCCAGAAAAAGTAATTGAATGCGTTAATGATGGAAATTTGTTACATCCATCTGAAGATGAAGTATTAATAGATGTTTTAGCATTTCCTATAAATCCTGCAGATATACTTACTCTAGAAGGGAAATATGCAATCAAACCCAGCTTGCCCTCAAAACTTGGTGCTGAATGCATTGGTCAAGTTAAAATAGTTGGAAAAAAAATAAAAAATTTTTCAGAAGGAGATATAGTTATCCCATTGGATAGAGATAATTGGGTACAACAAAAGATAGTAAAAGAAGAAAATCTTGTACATATAAAAGGCAACTCAAATATATTACAAGCATCCATGTTGAAAGTTAATCCAGCCACAGCTTATTTAATGCTAAATAATTATGTTAAACTATCCAAAGGAGACTGGATAATACAGAATGCATCTAATTCAGCAGTTGGGAGTTATCTAATAGCATTAGCAAAAAGTTATGGTATAAAAACTATAAATGTAATCAGAAGGAAAGGGCTGGATAGAAAACTTAAGTCCCTAGGTGCTGATTTAGTAATACCCTATAACAAATTAAATGATGTAGAAAGTATAGAAAGAAAAAATATTAAGTTAGCCATCGATGCTGTTGGTGGAAGAGAAGTACTATAACTTGCTAATATAATATCTAATAATTCTACTATAATAAACTAGGGTTTGCTTTCTGGTGAAAACATAAATCT
>CAYRXL010000198.1:1393-3415 GCA_964428295.1 uncultured Alphaproteobacteria bacterium | reverse complement strand
TGACTGATTCGTCCGGCCCTCAGATAGCCGATGGGCGGATTCTTTTTGGATGCAAACAGCATTTCAAACTCTGTCCTGATGTTGGTTTCCGCATACTTGCTTTTCTGAAGGTCAAGTGTATGATCCAGAATCCTAAACAAACCCGACTGAACCAGAAGATCGTTTGCATACTGAAAGTATTCCCGATGGTCGGTTTTGAAATGAATTTCACCATTGAGACGGAACAGACGGTGAATCATTTCGAGAAACCGTTCACTGATTATCCGGTGCTTGCGTCTTGCTTTTTTGGACCAGGGATCGGGAAAGTTGATGTGGAGAACATCAATGCATCCTGAGCCGAAATAATCATCCAGATATTCTCCGTGCTCCCTGATCAACAATACATTCCGCAGTTGTTCCTTCTTGATTTTCCTTGCTGCCAGTACCAGTCTTTTCAGCCTCAGTTCGATACCGAGGAAGACGTCATCGGGATTTTCCCTGGCCAGGTGAATCAAATAAATTCCTGAACCACAGCCAATTTCAACGTGAACCCTCGAAACGCCTTTTCCCTTGGGCTCCCAATGCGCATGAAAGGATTCTGTGTCAGGATGTGGGAGCAGTTGTTCCTCATAATCGTAGATACGGGTGATGTAAGGGTTGTTGAGTGCCATTCGTTCTAGAATTTTTCGGGGAAGTTTTCGATAATCCTGCGGACGATAACGGATTTCTGCCATGACTATTAAACGGGAAACGCTTTCGATTCAGAGTGTCGCGGAATCAGCGAGGGGCGATCTTGAGCTGGTTCTCAGTGATGGAAGGAAATTGGCACTGTTGTTAAAATCCTGGAACCAGCTGGAGCTTTCTCAGGGCAAGGACATTGGTCCGGCAGAACTTCTTCAGCTGGAATCGGAATCACTTTACACCGAAGTACGGCAAAAGGCTCTTGCACTTCTGGCCCAACGTGAGCACTCTCACGAGGAACTGAAGCGTAAACTAAGGATCCGTTTCCCCGACCGTGTTGCTCATATTAAACGGTGCCTCGAGGAGGTGCATTCACTGCAGTACCAGTCGGATAAGCGTTTCGCCCGTTTGTTCATTGAATCGCGTCTCAACAATCGCCGTAAAGGCCCCCACATGATTCTTGCCGATCTGCAACAGCGGGGGATTACACGTGAAATTGCACAGTCTCTTCTCGAGGAACAGACGGATCGTGAGTTCTGGCTGAACCGGATCAGGGATAATCTTGAAGATTTTTTCAAAGCAGGAAAAAAAAACAAGCGATCCGTCTTGGGGCAAAAACTCTTTCGGCGCGGGTTTCCTCAAGATCTTATTGAAATAGTTCTGAGTGAAAAGGGAATAAGAGAATATTGACTTACATAAAATCTAATTGACTGAACCTCTTCGAGTAGGTTTTTCAGAGATGAAAAATCAACAAGCCTTTCCTAAGCGCATCAGCAAAGGGGAACTTCAGGAATTACCACTGATCTCTTTTGGTGGAGGCATTCATGTAATTTCCAAACACATGGAAGTCCCTGAAGCCCTTGAAGAACTTTCAAGGTTGAAATTGTTGGGTTTTGATACTGAGACAAGACCTGCTTTCCAACGCGGTATTTCAAACCCTGTTGCAATACTCCAGCTTTCCGGAGATTCGGATGCTTTTCTGTTTCGACTTAGAGAAGTTGGTCTCCCAAGTCAACTGATAGACTTGATGGAAAATCCCTCTATCTGCAAAGTCGGGGTGGCCATCCGAGATGATATTAGGTTTCTCCAGGAAATCCAAAATTTTGAGCCCCGCGGTTTCATTGATCTAGCAACAATTGCTCGTGAACTCGGCATTGTTACTACTGGGTTGAGGAATCTTTCAGGAATTGTTCTTGGTGCAAGAATTTCAAAACGTTTTCAGTTGTCCAACTGGGAAAGGAAAACCCTTGATGAAAATCAAAAAGTTTATGCAGCCACTGATGCCTGGGGCAGTCGTGAAATATACCTTAAGCTGAAAGAAGAAGGCTTTATGCAGGAAGACGATTCCCCTAGGTTTACCTC
>CAYRXL010000198.1:0-1383 GCA_964428295.1 uncultured Alphaproteobacteria bacterium | reverse complement strand
ACCTCCAGCGAAACATAACAACTCAAGTTTATTAATTCAGCACAGGTATTAATTTTAGCATCACCGTTTTTGATGAATGTTAATGGTTTCATTCTGTCAATAAGTTTTGCCTAATCTAAATCCAATGCTGTCGGGGATAACATTTAACAATTTTCATTTCCTTATTAAATAGTCCTCAATGTGGATGGATTTCCCTAATCTGGTTTTCAATTTGACTCAGGACTATTAAAGCAATTTATTCTTTTAAATATATGTCCATAACAAAACAAATCGTTCACAAATTCAAACAATGTTTTAATTAGCTGAATGAGTCCGGGTCCTAATTCCTATTATTCAATAGTGGATTAGTTCGGGGAAATCTGTTTATTAACGATTTGGCAAGTCAGATTGACCATGCTCCAATACTTATAGACTTGATAGGGGATCTGGGAGCTGTCTACTTAACCACACTTTTCGGCAGCTCATTAGCAAAGGAATTGACAAAGAACAAATCAATCGGAGAGGCTCGGATTAAGACATTTCACTGGTTCCTAGAAGGAAACCCGTTATTGGTATAGTCAGACTGAAATTGGATTATTCTGATCAGTTTACAGGATACAATTGTATGGTAGTAACTTGGCTCTCTTGAAAAGTTGTGATCAGCGCACCCTTTTAAAATTAGGATTTTCCACATTGTTATTGAGCAGATACAGGGGTTCAAAATCCTCTTAATTATAGAGCAAGCTTCCTCCGGTCCATGACCAATCGTAGTTATGATTTTTTCTGGATTTCAAGCTGTTAGGATGAGAAGCATAGCCCTTCAGCGGGATGACGAGACCTTCCTTGCCTATGTTCTAACTGGAATGTTATTGTTTTCAATCATTCCAGCACCAACTTAATACGAACTTTCTGATGAAGCAGAGATCTTCTTGATCTTTCTTATTTTCTTGCAGAAAACATATTAGTACCCTCACACTTTTCATTGGATGAATGTTTAGGGAGAAATTAGTGATTATGTGAAACTTATTTATTTATACTGAGTAGAAGTCTAAAATATTTGGTTTAAATTTCGAAAAAATGGCCATATCCCCGACTTATCGATGGATCTTCAAATATGTCTGTTCCTAGAAGCTGGTGTTGAAATTTGTAAAGGAGATTTTCGAAGATATGAACTATCCAAAGATAATCAATGCTTACAACTCTTAAACGGATGAGATGATGAACAAAGGGTTTTATGAATCCATAGCGAACCCCGATTTTTTCAAGTGTTCCACTAAAGTCTGGAATGAGGAACTGACTTGTTGCTCTCGATCTAAACTGGATCCGGCTAAGGATACTAGCGTTCCACTCGAATTCACCGTGAACGATATGTTGAAGAAACCCATTTGCAATTGTTACAAATCA
>CAYRXL010000197.1:0-3483 GCA_964428295.1 uncultured Alphaproteobacteria bacterium | reverse complement strand
TGTGATAGAATATTTTTTATTGATAAGGGAAAAATTGCTAAACAAGGGACTGCAGCAGAAGTACTAAAAGATATTTAAAAAATGAAAAAAATATTAATCACTGGAGCGACAGGGTTTGTAGGATCTCATCTAACCGAATTTTGTATTGAAAGAGGTTTTGAAGTTGTAGCTTTTGATAGATACAATTCTAATTACAATCTCGGTTGGTTGGAAAATTCAAAATTTAAAAATGATATAAACTTTATATTTGGAGATATTAGGGACTATGACTCAGTTCAAAAAAGCATGAAGGGATGTAAAATAGTTTTTCATTTAGCAGCACTTATAGGTATTCCTTATTCTTACATATCTCCCCAGGCTTATTTAAAAACAAATGTTGAAGGAACTTATAATATTTTGGAAGCTTCAAAACATTTAAATGTTGACCAAACTATTATAACTTCAACTAGTGAAGTTTATGGATCAGCTAAATATGTTCCTATTAATGAAAAACACCCTCTTTCAGCTCAGTCACCATATTCCGCATCTAAAATTTCTGCAGATCACTTAGCAATTAGTTATTATAATTCCTTTCATCTGCCCATTAAAATTATACGACCATTTAATATATATGGACCAAGACAGTCTAGAAGAGCAGTTATACCCTCAATAATTATTCAGGGACTTAACAAAAAAAATAAAATAAAATTAGGTAATATTGTTCCAAGTAGAGACTTTACATATGTTACTGATGTATGTCAGGCATTTATAGATACTCTTAAAATAAAAAATTCTTATGGAAAAGTTTTAAATGTCGGGTCGAATAACGAATACATAATTGGAGATATTGCAAAAAAGATTTTAAAAAAAATTGGATCTAAAGCAAAAATTCAAACCGAGTCAAAACGTGTTAGACCATCAAAAAGTGAAGTGTTTAGGCTTGTATGTGATAATTCAGCTTTTTTGAAACAGACCAAATGGAAACCAAAAGTCAAATTTGAAAAAGGTCTCGATATGACAATTAGCTGGTATAGAAAATTTAAAGATTTATTTGGTAACGACGGTTATCATATTTAAATTTAAAATTTATAAAACTAATTACTAAATCTTTTAAAGAAATTAAATTATGATTAATTTGCATGAACCTTTTTTTGCAGGCAAGGAATTTAAGTATATAAAAAATTGTTTAGATAGCGGATGGGTTTCTTCTGCGGGAAAATATGTGAATATTTTTGAAAAAAAAATAACAAAATATACTGGAGCAAAGTATGCTATAGCCTGCGTAAATGGAACATCTGCTTTACAAATTTCTTTAAAATTGGTTGGAGTAAAAAATGGAGACGAAGTTATTGTTCCTTCAATGACGTTTATCGCTCCAGTTAATGCAATTAGTTATAATAACGCAAAACCAATTTTTATGGATTGTGATAAATTTTATACTATTGATGTTAATAAAACTTTAGATTTTATTAATAAAGAAACAAGAACTATAAAGAAAAAAAAATCTAAAAATAGTTTTTCATCCATTACCATTAACAAAAAAACTGGAAATCGCATTGCCGCAATAATAGTCGTCCATGTTTTTGGAAATGCTGCTAGGCTTAAAGAGTTGATAAGCTTATGTAAAATAAAAAATATTGCATTGATAGAGGATGCTGCCGAAAGTGTCGGTTCTTTTTATAAATTAGATAAATACAAAAAAAAACATACAGGAACTCTTGGAATAGATGGTTGCCGTTCTTTTAATGGTAACAAAATAGTAACAACTGGAGGAGGAGGCATGATATTGACAAATAATAAAAGAATAGCAAAAAAGGCAAAATATTTTACAACTCAGGCAAAAGATAATTCGTTGTACTCAATACACAATGAAGTGGGTTATAATTTTAGACTTCCAAATATTTTAGCGGCCCTAGGGATTGCTCAGCTTGGGTCTTTGTCAAAATTTTTAAAAAAAAAGAAAGCTATTCACGAAATTTATAAAAAAAATATAAATAAAATTAAACATCTATCAATTTCAGATACACCAGTTTATGCAATAAGTAATTATTGGCTTAATATTCTTGAGATAAAAAAAAATTAATGTAAAATTAACCTTAGTAAAATCATAAAAAATCTTGAAAAAAATAATATCCAAGTGAGACCTCTTTGGCATCCTAACCATTTACAAAAAAAATATAAAAATTGCCAAATGTATAAATTAAACTATATAAATAAAATTTATAAAAATAGACTGTGTTTACCTAGCAGCCCACAATTGACAAGAAGACAACAAAATTTCATTTGTAAAAAAATAAAAAGCTCTTTTAGAAATCTATAATAATAAAAATAATTATGTGCGGAATATTAGTTTTTAAAACGAATAATCTATCTCAAGAAATAAAAAAAGTTTTTAAATCCTCACTTGAAGGTCTAAGAAGTAGAGGTCCTGATGAATTAAAAGTAGTCGAAAGCAAAAATCTTTTAATGGGATTTACCCGTTTAAGCATTAATAATATTGATAATGGTTCTCAGCCTTTCAAAAGTTTATGCGGAAAATATTTGATTGTTTTTAATGGGGAAATTGTAAACTATAAGGAGTTAGCTGCAAATCTTAGAAAAAGAAAAATTAAAATTAAATATGGTCACGAAGCTGAAGTCATATTAAATTTATTTATTCTGCATGGAAAAAAATGCGTAGATTTCTTAAGAGGTTTTTTTGCTTTTGTAATAGTAGAAATTGGTTCAAACGATATTTTTGCTGCTGTAGATAGATTTTCAATTAAACCCTTATACTATTATCTAAATAAAAAAAAAAATCTCTTCATTTTAACATCAGATTATTCAGTTTTAGTTAAGAACGGACTTATAGAGAAAAGTTTAAATTTTAATAAATTGGTAGATTATTTTACCCTGGCAAGAGATTTTGATAACGAAACTATATTTTTAAATTTAAAAAAACTAGAAGCATCTACGATTTTAATTAAGAATAAAAATTATGAAAAAACATATAAATATTGGTCTCCATTTAAAAAAAATGTTAATGAAGTAATAAATAATAATAATCCCATTGATATTGTTCATAACAAATTTTTAGAAGTTACAAATTTATGGGATGTGGCAGAAACTAAAATTTCACTTTGTTTAAGCACCGGTTTAGACTCGCAGGCTTTAAATTACTACTTACATGAAAACAAAACAAATCTTTCTAGATATAATTTATTAGAAAATAATAAAAAATTCTTTCAATATAATAATACAACAAAAATAAAACTGAATTCTGAAAAGATTATTAATCTCTTAAATGAATTTACAAAAAAATCATTTAATCCGTTCCCGCTAGCACATTCTAGTTGCACATCATTATTTCAATTATATTCCCTTTTAAAAGAAAAAGGATTTAAATTTACAATAAACGGGGAAGGAGCGGATGAACTTTACGGAGGTTACGAAAGATACAATAGACAATTAAATTTAATTAAATCAAAGAAATTAAGTTTTAGTGAATCAATCTTAGAGATTTAT
>CAYRXL010000196.1:0-3487 GCA_964428295.1 uncultured Alphaproteobacteria bacterium | reverse complement strand
TTTTTCTGATTTTGATAAGACATTTAGTACAATAATTGATAAAATACATTATATGGTTCCCTATGGGATATTAGGGAGAGTGATTAATTTTTGTTTTATTAAAAGTGATTTAGAGAGAATTTTTCATTATAGATATCAAACAATAAATAAATATTTTAAGGTAGAAATAAATAAATGAAAATTGGAATTTTTGGTGGAAGTGGCTTTGTAGGTAATTATATCATAAAAGAGCTAATTCACTCTGACTATGAGGTTAATGTTCTTGTAAGAAAGGGAAGCGAATGTAAAGTTGATCTTAAAAATAAATGTAATTTATTTGTAGGAACAATTGATAATCTAAGCATTGTAGAAGATGTTATTAAAAATTCAGATGTTATTATATACAATATTGGAATTATAAGAGAATTTAAAAAACAAAATATTATATTTGAGAAACTTCACTATGAAGGAGCAAAATTAACAATCAATTTAGCAAAAAAATACAATATTAATAGATATATCATGATGTCAGCTAATGGTGCGTCTCCAGATGGGACAGGATATCAAATAAGTAAATATAAAGCAGAGGTTTATTTGAAAAATAATATTAGAGATTGGACAATTATTTCTCCCTCGCTTATTTTTGGTAATTCTAATGGTAAAAAGGAGTTTTGTAATGAATTAAAGAAAAATATGCTTTCTTTACCATTCCCTGCACCAGCATTTTTTTCAGGATTCAATTTTATAGCAGCAGGAAAATTTGAAATGAGTCCAGTACATGTTAAAGATGTTTCCAAAGTTTTTGTGAAATCTATTAAAGATAGCTATGCTTTTAAAAAATATTTTAAGTTAGGAGGAGACAATTTCAATTGGAAAAATATTATAAAGACCATATCAAGCGCATACAATAAAAAGAAATTCATTGTACCTGCTCCAGCATTAGCGATTAATATGATAGCACTATTTCTAGATCGCTTTGAATGGTTCCCAATTTCTAGAGAACAAATTAAAATGTTATTAGAGGGCAATACATGTGATAGTCGTTATATCTTTGATAGGTATAATATTTCTCCAATCAAATTTAATAGTGAACATTTAAGCTATTTAAACAATGACTAAAAATAAATTTAATATATTTAATATAACCAGTTTCTATATTTATTGGTATCTATGCATATTAGGTGCTTCCAAAGAAAGTTATTATATTGGGCCAATAGTTGCTTTAGGTTGTTTTATTGTTCATTTTATATATGTGAAAAACAAGATAGATGATTTTAAAATTTTTATTATGTGTGGTATATTAGGTATTCTATTTGAGTCTACTCTGCATTATTCTGGTTTTATACAATATAAAGGAATTTTAATAGATAAATTTAATATTATACCATTTTGGGTAATTATTCTTTGGTTTGGCTTTTCCTTAACTCTACTACATAGCTTTAAATGGTTTTTAAATTATTATATGCTGTCATCAATTGTAGGTGGCTTGATTACACCTATAATTTATTTATCAGCCCATAAGATTAATTCTGTTACCTTAACCTACAGCCTAGGTTATAGCTACGTAATATTAGCAATTTCATGGATAGTTATACTTTTCTTTATAAATACTATAGTAGATAAATATGTTTATAATTAGTATTATTTTTTATTTTTTGAGTTTTTTATTCTGTACTTCGAATAATCAAATTTTATCTTATATGGAGAAAGATAATTCTTGGATTTTTTATGAAGAATATGAAGATTTTAGTGTGTATATGTATGATAATCCAGACCTTCGTATTGTAAAAATAGAGAAGGCCCTAGATCCATCTTTGTCTAAAGATGAAATATTCACAACAATACTTAATGTTGAAAATTATAATAATGTATTAACAGATAAAAAATTATATTCCGAATTTGTTACAGCAGATTCTGATACTGTCTTTGGATATCAGAAAACAAAAAACTATATACCTTTTATAAGGAATAGGCATCTTATTTTTAAGCTCTATAAAATAGATGATAATCGACTTGAATGGTCTATAATAGATGATGATAACAAACTTTACGATAGATTTAAGCATAAAAGAATTAAGGAATTAGAAGTTGGTGCAGGTAGATGGGAGTTCTTAGAACTGGATGATACTAATTTATTAATTCATTATTTATACATTGATCCTAATATGAACATTCCCAGTTTTATTTTGAATAGTGTAATGAGAAATAGTGCAGAGTCAGTTATGGAAGATGTATTAAATTATGCGAAGGCAAACAATAAGTAATTAGGAGTTTTATATATGTCGAATTATCTTATCCCTTTATTTCTATTAATATTTATTACATCCTTGTATTCATTTTTTTGGCGTGATAGTCAGCAAAAAGATATAAGCAATTTTTCGCAATCTATTTATGATTATTCTGCTCAAAGTATAGATGGCAATCCTATTTCTATTTCTCAATATAAAGGTAAGAAAATTTTAATTGTAAATGTAGCTTCACGTTGTGGCTATACTCCTCAATATGAAGAATTGCAAATATTATCAGAACAATATGCGAATGAAATTGAAATACTTGGTTTCCCTGCAAATGATTTTTTATGGCAAGAGCCTGGAAGTAATGATAAAATTAAACAATTTTGTTCTTCAAAATACAATGAATCTTACCCGATGTTTGAAAAAATATCAGTTAAGAAAAGTAAAGAACAGCATCCTATTTATACATGGTTATCAACCAAAACTTTAAATGGTTGGAATGATCAAGCTCCATCTTGGAATTTTTATAAATATTTAGTAGATGAGAATGGTAATCTTGTTGAATATTATTCAGCAAAAGTAAACCCCCTAAATGAGGCAATTTTAAAGCATTTAAATGGTAAGGCTAAATGATAAGATTACTTTTTTATTTATTAATGGTCTCATTTGTTTATCCTTTAATTATAGTTACTGGTAAAGTAACAGATGAAAAAAATGAGCCTATTATATATGCAAATGTGTACTTAAAAGATACATTTGATGGAACTTCTTCTGATGAAAATGGAGAATTTCAATTTGAAACTTATGAAAGTGGATTACAAACATTAATCGTTAGCTATGTAGGCTATGAAACTTATGAACAAGAACATAATGTAGATGCCAGTCGTACTTTTGAAATTGTTTTAGAGGAATTGATTACACAGGCAAATGAAGTTGTTATAACAGCAGGTTCGTTTGGTGCAAGTGATGATGAAAAAGTTATAGTTCTAGATCCTGTAGATATTGTTTCTGTTGCTAGCTCAAGAGATGAAAATGCAGGAGCTTAAGCTCCTTTACCTGGTAAACAGCCTCAAGCTGATAAAGAAGGTATTTATGTAAGAGGTGGTGATGCTTCTGAGGCAAAGCAAATTATAGATGGAATGCTTGTTCAAAACCCATATTTTAGCGATGTGCCTGATATCCCTCAAAGAGGACGTTTTGAGCCTTTTGATTTTCAGGGAACAGCATTTAGTCAGGGTGGATATTCTGCTCAATATGGACAGGCATTATCTTCA
>CAYRXL010000195.1:873-3529 GCA_964428295.1 uncultured Alphaproteobacteria bacterium | reverse complement strand
TGCAAAGGCAATCTTAATTTTCCGAGATCCAAACCCAAGCTGTAGCGCATCGTATCCATCCTTAGTCTTTGTTCTATGTCCTACCACTTGGCAGTTGTCTAACTTTAAAACTGTTACAGGACAATGGCTCCTATCATCCAAGTATAGTCTAGTCATTCCCATTTTTTTAGTTAAAACACCTACTCTCATGACAACTCTTTACAATTTAATTTCTACGTCAACACCAGCTGACAAATCTAGCTTCATCAGAGCCTCTACTGTTTGAGGAGTAGGACCTATGATATCCAATAGTCTCTTGTGAGTTCTAATCTCGAACTGTTCTCTGGACTTTTTGTCCACATGAGGAGATCTGTTCACGGTAAATCTTTCTACTCTGGTGGGTAAGGGTATAGGACCTCTTACACTAGCCCCTGTTCTTTTAGCTGTACTTACTATCTCACCTACAGAAGAATCAAGCGCCCTATGATCAAAAGCTTTAAGTCTTATCCTGATATTTTGAAGTTCAATCATAATAATCTCAATAAAAATTCAAAGAATTCACCACTTTACGCCAGTATCTCTGAAACAACCCCAGCTCCAACAGTCTTACCTCCTTCCCTTATAGCGAACCTGAGTCCTTTAGTCATAGCTATAGGGGAAATTAAATTTACAGTAAGTCCCACATTATCTCCAGGCATTACCATCTCAGTACCTTTAGGCAACTCAATAGTTCCTGTAACATCTGTAGTTCTGAAATAGAATTGAGGCCTATAATTGCCAAAGAAAGGTGTATGCCTTCCTCCTTCTTCCTTAGTTAATACATAAGTTTCAGCTTTAAACTTTGTATGAGGTTTAATAGATCCCGTAGCAGCCAAAACTTGACCTCTTTCTACATCTTCTCTATTAATGCCTCTAAGTAGAGCACCTATATTATCTCCTGCTTCACCCCTATCTAAAAGTTTTCTAAACATTTCCACTCCAGTGCAGGTAGTTTTTTGAGTATCCTTGATTCCTACTATTTCTATTTCATCACCTACATTTATTACTCCTGACTCTACTCTGCCTGTCACAACAGTCCCTCTACCCGATATAGAAAAAACATCTTCTATTGGCATAAGAAATGGTTGATCCAAAGGTCTATCAGGCTGAGGAACGTATTTATCTACCTCTTCCATTAGCTTAAGTATCGCAGGCCCTCCATTTTCTCCCGCATCTCCTTCAAGAGCTTTTAACGCTGATCCTTTTATTATAGGTATATCATCACCAGGAAATTCATATTTTGATAAAAGTTCTCTTACTTCTAATTCAACTAATTCTAGCAGTTCGGGATCATCAACCTGATCAACCTTATTTAAAAACACAACTAGTGCTGGCACACCTACCTGCCTTGCCAATAATATATGTTCTCTAGTTTGGGGCATTGGTCCGTCTGCCGCTGAAACTACTAACACTCCTCCGTCCATCTGCGCAGCTCCAGTTATCATATTCTTTACATAATCTGCATGCCCTGGACAATCAACATGTGCGTAATGCCTATTAGTAGTTTCATATTCAACATGGGCAGTATTAATTGTAATTCCTCTTTCTTTCTCTTCTGGAGCTTTATCTATTTCATCATATGCAATACTTGTAGCTCCGCCCGTCTCCGCAAGCACTTTTGTTATAGCTGCAGTAAGGGTAGTTTTTCCATGATCGACATGCCCAATAGTTCCAATATTTACATGAGGTTTATTTCTTTCAAATTTTTCTTTAGCCATATTTTTCTCCTAATAATTCAGTGCACAAAAATAAAAATTATACTTAATTCAAATTAAACTAAATTAGCTTGCTAATTTAGCCTTTAATTCCTCCTCAACAACAACAGGTACCAGTTCATATTTATCAAATTGCATTGTATAAACAGCTCTTCCTTGAGTCATTGATCGTAAGTTATTTACATAACCAAACATTGTTGCCAAAGGAACCGTTCCCTTTAAAAGGGTGGCATTTCCTTGAGGTTCCATTCCTTGAATTTGCCCCCTTCTACTATTTAAATCTCCTATTACATCTCCAACATATTCTTCAGGAGTAACTACCTCTACTTTCATAATAGGTTCTAATAATTTAGGCTTTGATTTTTGAAGAGCATCCCTAAAGGCTGTTCTTCCTGCAATTTCAAAAGCCATCACACTGGAATCCACATCATGAAAATCACCATCATACAAAAGTACACTAATATCTATAACAGGATAACCAGCTACAACACCATTTTCCATTGCACTCTCAATGCCCTTTTGCACACCAGGTATATATTCTTTTGGGATATTACCCCCCACAACTTTATTTATAAATTCCAATCCACAACCAGGCTTTCCTCTTTCAACTTTAAGCTTCACCCTAGCAAATTGCCCAGCTCCTCCGGTTTGTTTTTTATGAGTATAATCTATATCAGCTGAAGAGGTTATTGTTTCTCTATAAGCCACTTGAGGAGCACCCACATCTGCCTCTACTTTAAATTCTCTTTTCATTCTATCCACAATAATATCCAAGTGCAACTCACCCATTCCTTTAATTATAGTTTGACCACTTTCTATATCAGTTGAAACACCAAATGATGGGTCCTCTGTAGCCAATCTTTGCAAAGCTTCTGACATTTTTTCCTTATTACGTTCAATTGCATCTTCGATTTTTTCATAAT
>CAYRXL010000195.1:0-863 GCA_964428295.1 uncultured Alphaproteobacteria bacterium | reverse complement strand
AGTCTTTGGTTCAACAGCTACTTCTATAACAGGAGCCGGAAACTCCATCCTTTCAAGAATAACAGGATTATCGCTAGAACTCAAAGTATCTCCAGTTGTAACTGATTTCAATCCACATATAGCTATTATATCTCCGGACCTAGCAACCTTAACATCTTCCCTGCTATTTGCATGCATTTGAAGCATTCTTCCTATTCTTTCTTTTTTATCTTTAACAGTATTTATAACGCTACTTCCACTCTCTAAAACACCTGAGTAAACCCTAGCAAAAGCTAAAGACCCAACAAATGGATCTGTCATAATCTTGAATGCCAGAGCAGAAAAAGGTTCACTATCATCACTCTTTCTAGATATTTCTTTATCTCCACTCAAATTAGTACCTTTTACAGGAGGTAAGTCTATTGGTGAAGGCAAAAAATCTATTACTGCATCTAACATAGGCTGCACTCCCTTATTTTTAAAAGCAGAACCGCACAATGTTGGAACAAAGGAGCCATTAATAGTCCCCTTTCTGATACATCTAATTAATTCTTCTTCTTTTGGTTCGTTCCCCTCAAGATATTTTTCCATTATATCATCATCCTGAAGAACAGCCATCTCAAGCATTTTTTCTCTATATTCTGAACTTTTTTTTCTATAGTTCTCTTGAATTTCATCTACAACAAATTCTGCTCCCAAACTTTCATCTTTCCAGACTATTTGTTTCATTCTTATTAAATCTATAACACCCACAAACTCAGATTCAGTTCCCAAGGGCAATTGAATTACTAAAGGATTTGAACCTAACCTCTCTTCTATCATTTTCACACTTCTATAAAAATCAGCACCAACTCTATCCATTTTATTTACAAAGCACATCCTTG
>CAYRXL010000194.1:0-3535 GCA_964428295.1 uncultured Alphaproteobacteria bacterium | reverse complement strand
AAATATTTTTTTAATCGAGTTAAAAAAATAGCTGAATTAATTAATTCAAACGAAATAAATAAATTAGTTAATTCTATAGTTAAAATAAAAAAAAGTGGTGGTAGATTATTTTTTCTTGGAGTGGGAGGAAGTGCCGCTAACTCCTCTCATGCGGTTAATGATTTTAGAAAAATTTGCAATATAGAGTGTTATTCTCCCGTTGATAATGTAGCTGAATTATCTGCAAGAATAAATGATGACGGTTGGGACACTTCCTACTCAGAATGGCTAAAAGTCAGCAAACTAAATTCTAAAGATGCTATCTTTATTTTTTCAGTTGGTGGTGGAAATTTAGATAAAAAAGTTAGTGTAAATTTAATAAAATCTATCGATTTTGCAAAAAATGTAAAAGCCAAAATATTTGGTATAGTTGGAAGAGACGGTGGTTATACCAAAAAAAGAGGTGATAATATTATATTAATTCCCATGGTCGATGAGAATCTAGTTACTCCCCATGCAGAAGCTTTTCAAGCTGTAGTTTGGCATTGTTTAGTTTCTCATCCTAAACTACAAAAAAATAAAACAAAGTGGTGAAGATTCAATATATGAGAGCAAAATGAATAAACTGAACGATCTTAAAATAAAAATTTTTGCAGACGGAGCTGATTTGAAAAGCATTGAAATTTTAAATAAACAAAAGTTAATAAAAGGTTTTACAACTAACCCTACATTAATGCGTAAATCAGGAGTCACCAATTACAAGGAATTCGCACTAGAGGTTTTGAAAATGGTAAAAGATAAGCCAATTTCTTTCGAGGTTTTTTCTGACGATATTAACGAAATGGAACAACAAGCGATGGAAATCTTCAGTTGGGGAAAAAATGTTAATGTAAAAATTCCGATTACAAATACAAAAGGTGTAAGTACGGCGGAGCTAATAAAAAAAATATCTGCTAAGGGAGTAATATGTAACGTAACAGCAATTTTTACTTTAGATCAACTTAAAGAAATATTAAAAGTTTTAGCTTTGGAAACACCAGCTATACTGTCAATTTTTGCTGGGCGTATTGCAGATTTAGGAATTGATCCAATTTATACAATGAATAAAGCAGTTGAAGTTGCAAAAATAAAACCAAAATCAAATATACTTTGGGCCAGTACAAGAGAAGTATTAAATATTTTTCAAGCTGAAGAAGCGGGATGTCAAATCATAACAGCTCCCCATAATATTTTAAAAAAGCTATCCGGTATAGGCAAAAGTTTGGACGAAACTTCCTTGGATACTGTTTCAATGTTTTACAAAGATGCTGAAGCGGCTGGGTTTTCTATAAAGATAAAAAAATAAAATTCCTAAATTTTAAATATGAGAAAAAATATTTTGCGTATTTTAAAAAAAATTATACTTTATTTTATTCATAAATTTTTAATAGTATTTATCACATTAATGATTCCCTTTATTTTAATTTTAAAAAAGAGAAAAGATTTTTATTTTGCATTATTGCCAGTATATAGAATGGGAGTTTATTTAGCTCTTGAACCATTTATTCTTGAAAATGAAAATAATTTTTCCAAAAGGAACATTACAATTTTTTGTTATTTACAGAAACAATGTACAAATAAATTTTTAGCAGACTTATATATTAATAAAATAAAAGCTTCAAAAAATATTAAAATTATAAATGGAAGTCGTTTTAAAAATTTGTTATGGAGATGTTTTTTAGATATAGATAAAATTTTATTTAAAAAAAAATCAAAATTTTTCCTTCAATTAGCTGATAGAGCAAAATATAATATATTTGTTCATGGCAAATCACTGATTAGTATGGCACAGAGAGATAATGAAAAAGCATTAGAAAGTTTAAGTTATTTAGGTCTTAATAAAAAATCAAAATGGGTTTGCATTCATAATCGAGACTCGGCTTATTTAAATTGGTTAACGCCAAAAAAAAACTGGAAATACCATGATTACAGAAATTGGGCCATCGATGACTTGCAATTGGCATCTGAATATTTTGTTAAAAAGGGTTATTTTGTATTTCGAATTGGCAAAAAGACTGATCAAAAAATGAAAACAAACAATCCCAAAATAATTGATTTTATTAACCACAAAGAGAGAAACGATTTAAATGAGATTTTTTTAATTTCAAACTGTAAATTTTATTTTGGAAGTAATTGTGGAATAAATGCAGTGCCAATAATTTTTAGGAAACCAGTTTTTATTATAAATCATTGCCCAATAGAAGGAATATTTGCATATGCAAGGAAATATCCTTGTATTTTCAAGAGAGCATATGATACAGAAAGAAAAAAAATTCTTTCTATAAGAGAAATGGTAAAAAAAGATTTATTACGTACATTTAAAACTGAAGAGTATAATAAAAAAAAAATTAAACTACTTAATAACACTCCTTCGGAAATACTTTCTTTTGCTATTGAAGCTGAAAAAAGAGTTAATAGTACTTGGATTTCAGATAGAGATTATTTAAATAATTCTTCTAAATTTTCAGAAGAAGTTTTAAAAGATCCACTAGTAAAGAATATGTATTATAAAAATAATGTTGGTCAGGAATTTTTAAGGAACACGATAATTTGTTAATCAAAATCTTATAAAAAAAATGATGTTTAAATCAATTTTCGTAACAGGTGGAGCGGGTTATGTTGGTAGCAGCTTAGTTCCAGATTTATTAAAAAAAGGATATAATGTTACTGTTTACGACATAATGTATTTTGGTGATAAATTTTTACCTAAAAATCATCCAAGATTAAAAATTATCAAAGGCGACATTAGAGATAGAGATAAAATGGAGTCTTGTTGTGAAGGGCATGAAGTATTTATAAATCTTGCTTGCATTTCAAATGATGCAAGTTTTGAATTGGATGAAAAATTATCAACGAGTGTAAACTACGATGCCTTCGAACCTATGGTGATAATAGCAAAAAAGTCAGGCATAAAAAGATTTATATATGCTTCCACAAGTTCTGTTTATGGCATATCAAAGGAAAAAAATGTTAGAGAAGACCATCCCTTAGTTCCTTTGACTTTATATAATAAGTACAAAGCACTTTGTGAACCACTCCTGTTTAAACATACGGATTCAAATTTTAAAGGAGTAGTTTTTAGACCAGCTACTGTATGTGGTTATGCTCCACGCCTCAGATTAGATTTGTCCGTAAATATTCTCACAAATTTTGCAGTTAACAGGAAAGAAATTAAAGTTTTTGTCGGCAACCAATTAAGGCCTAATCTTCATATGAAAGATTATTGTGATACAGTACAGGTTTTATTAAATGCCGACGAAAAAAAAATAGAAAACCAAATTTTTAATGTAGGTTTTCAAAATATGTCAATTAATGAAATTGCTAGTTTAGTAAAAAAAGTTGTACAAAAAGAATTTGTTAACAAAGGTGAAATAAAAATATTAAAGACACCTAGTGATGATAATCGTTCCTACCATATAAATTCTGATAAAATAAAAAAAGAATTAGGATTTGTTCCAAAAAGAACTATTGAATTAGCCATAAGAGATCTTTGCGTCGCATTCAAAAATAATTTGAT
>CAYRXL010000193.1:0-3537 GCA_964428295.1 uncultured Alphaproteobacteria bacterium | reverse complement strand
CTCATCAGAGTTTTTTACTTCATTCAAAGTAAAACTTTTTTCTTTAACTATGATATTATTTTTTAAAAGTATTTTTAGTATAATTTTTCTTGTTACCCCATTTAAAATATTTTTTGAAAGAGGTGTAGTATATATGATTTCGTTTTTAACCATCCAAGCATTTGACGCCGTTCCCTCAGTAATATAATTATTTTCATCAACAAACCAACATTCTTTAGCTTTGTTAATTTCTGCTTCTTTTTTTAATAAGATATTTGGTAATAATGAAACTGATTTAATATCACATCTCTTCCATCTAATATCTTCAGCAGTTATGACAAAAATTCCTACTTTAGATTTTGAAAAAAAATCAGCTTCTGATAAAGACATAAGCAAAGAAGGACGTAAATTACTATCCCATGTATGATTTCTTTCTGATCCTCCTCCTCTAGATATTTGCAAATATAGAGTTCCTTCTGAAATCAGGTTTCTTTCTATCAATTCTTTTGCAATTATTCTTAAAGATAAATTTTTATAAGAAAATTTAATATTTAACGAATTTAAAGATGCTTTTAACCTTTTAATATGTTCATTCCAAAATAATAATTTACCCCCATAGATGCCTATTACTTCATAGACTGCATCTGAAAACAACACACTTCTATCATTAATAGATAGTTTTGCATTTACATTACTAGTGTACTTTCCATTAACATACGATATTCGAGTCATAATGTTCTCATGTTTCTATAAAAAATAAATGTAAACAATATCATAATAGCTACTGTCTCAAAACGTCCTACAGTCATTAGCAAACTGAGAACAATATAAACAAAGAAATTCTCGGGTATAGTTGTCCCTAATAGATATACTATCGCATCTCCAGTATTAGTTAATGCTGCAATGGAAGTATAAATTCCCTCTTCAAATGAAGCATTGTTTAAAGTAAGAATGCATGAGCAAAAAACAACTAAAATAACTCCTACAAAAAAAAGAGCAAACAAATCCCCCGTTCTAGGCAAACTAGATTCTCCTTTTTTTAGTCCTTTTCTCCATATCCCATGTTTATGAAATAAATGCTCTATTTCAATCATGATAGTATTAAACAAGTTCCATACTCTAAAGTTTTTAAAACCACCACAAGCTGACCCCGACATTCCTCCTATTATAGTAAAAGATACAAGTAGTAATAATATATTCTTGTATTCAAGAACAATATTTTTATCTTGCAAAGATGATGGTAACATTCCATTTGTTGTAAGCAATGATATAGCAATAAATAAAGAATCTAATTGGCTAAAGTTTTTATAAAAAGAAACTACTGATATAATTATCATTATCAAAATTAAAATTAAACCAAACTTTTTTAATCTCTCATTTCTAACCACATCTTTGATAGTAAAATCGTTCGAAAATAAAAGCACAGGAATACAAGTTGCACTTAAAACCATAAAAATAGAAAATATAATTAAATTATATGTATTTGAAAGTTCATTGCTCAACAAATGACCTTCTACAGAAGTTACTCCTCCTGTAGAATTTATAACGAGAGTAGCACTAAGACTATCAAAAAATGAATTTCCCTGTATTAATAATAGAAAAAAACACGAAGCAGTTAGAAGTAGGTATGCTTTTAATACTAAATATACATACCTAACCTTATTAGAATAAAATGTTAATTCTAATCTTTGTCTATCAGTAATAAATATCAATATGACAATATACATTAATATGCTATATAACCCTCCTATCCATTGGATAAAAGTTCTCCAAATTATGAGCACTAAATCATTTTGCAACACTTCACCTATTACATTAAAGCCTGTAGTAGTAAACATACTTATACTTTCAAAGTATATACTACTGAAACTTACCCCTATGTTTGATGATAAAAAAGGAATGCTAAATATAAATGGAAATAAAAACCATGCAGAAAATAAAGTTAATATAAGAGAACTCTTAGATTTGGAAAATTGAATATTCCTAATAAATAAATTAACTATAAATCCCAAAAAAACACTTACGAAGGTAGTAATTATAAAACTATAAAGATATACACTACCAATATAAAAACAAAATAAAGAGAACACACTAGAAATTAGAGATGTTATGACAAACAGTAATGTTGAAATAACAGATATTAAATTTAGCGACATATTTAGAAAAATCCTACATCAACAGAGAAAAAAGTTTCTAATTTGTGTACTGCTTCATGCAAAGAAAAAACTACTACTCTATCGCCTTGTTCTATTACAGTATCGCCTTTTGGAGTAATTACCTTGTCGTTCCTAACTATAGCTCCAATTGTTATATCGGTAGGAAGCTTAGCATTTTTTAATTGTTTTCCAATAAGTTGAGAGGTTTCTTCTGCTCTAAATTCTATAACTTCTGCTGCACCATCTATTAGCTCATGAACTGTCAGCACTCTTCCTCTTCTCAAATGCTTTATCACCCTTGATACAGTGAGTTCCCTGGGTGAAATAATCCCATCAATATCTAATGATGGTATTAAAGCTTGATAACGTGTTCCATTTAGTAGAGAAAAGACCCTTGAGGCGCCAATTCTTTTAGCTAGAGTTGACACTAATGTATTTATTTCATCACTATCAGTAACAGAAAAAACTATATCTGCATCCGGCACTCCAGCTTCTTCCATTATTTCTTTTTCCACAGCATCTCCATGAATAACTAAAGCTTTGTTTAATTCATTAGCAGCTATTTCTGCTTTTTCCTTATCTCTCTCTATCACTACAATTTTGGCATTAGGTTCATTTGATTCTAATATATTGGCAATACTTAAAGCTATCCTACCACCTCCTATTATAACAATACTTCTTGCATGTTTAGATTCTTTTCCAAATATTGATAATAATCTTTCAGTATTATTACTATCTGCTATTAAATAAATATCATCGCCTTCGAACATTTGAGAAAGTTTATCCGGCACAAAAAGTTTATCTTTTCTAACTATAAGGACAACTTTTGCTTTTAAATCTGGAAATAATTCTGTTAGCTGTTCTAAAGGAGTATTAATTACTGGACAGCTTTCGTCTATTCTAATACCTATCAGTCTTACTTTGTCATCAGAAAAAGAGATTAAATCATGAGCACCTGAAACAGCTACCATTCTAGCCAACATATTCGCTACTTCCTCTTCTGGAGAAATAATATTTTCTACCTTTAGTCCATCTTTTGAAAACAAAGTAGCCCATTCAGATTTAAGGTAATCTTTATCTCTAACCCTAGCTATAGTAGTAGTTATATTAAATAATATATTAGCTATCTCACATATTATTAGGTTGTTCTCATCACTTTCAGTAACAGCTATAAGCATCTCTGAATCTTCAGCACCAGCATTTGACAATACACTGGGGCTTGCAACTTTACCTTTGAAGGTTGCAATATCTAATAAATTTGAAATTTTTGATAATCGCTCCGGATTCTCATCAATTATTGTAACGTCCATTTTTTCACTTGCCAAGTATTTGGCTATACTAAAGGCCACCTCACCGGCACCACATATTATTATTTTCATATCACATTGTTTCTGAATCGGTT
>CAYRXL010000192.1:0-3590 GCA_964428295.1 uncultured Alphaproteobacteria bacterium | reverse complement strand
AGTTTTTCTTGCTCAGGCGGCACAATTTGAAAGTTTTATACATCCCTTGATAATTCTATTGAGTGTCCCATTAGCTATTACTGGTGCAATGGCAACACTATATTGGACAGGAAATAGTATTAATGTTTATAGTCAAATAGGAATGATTATGCTGATAGGTCTTGTAGCAAAGAACGCTATTCTTATTGTTGAATTTGCCAATCAACTTAGAGATCAGGGACGAACCATAAGAGAAGCTATAATAGAATCATCATTAATAAGATTTAGACCAGTCCTAATGACTACAATAGCCACAGTATTGGGAGCTTTACCCTTAGCACTTGCAACAGGGGCTGGTTCAGAGAGTAGGTTAGCTATTGGCTGGGTAATAGTGGGAGGGGTATCATTTTCAACCATCCTTACGTTACTTATAACTCCTGGTCTTTACCATCTTTTAGCAAGATTTAGTAAAACTTCATCTTACGTAAAAAACAAATTAAATACTTTAGAAATTAGCTCTGATGGAATTTAAATAAAATTATGGAACAAAATACCAGTGATTTTATCATTATAGGAGCAGGTATTGCCGGAACATCAGCTGCTTGGCGTTTATCAACACATGGAAAAGTAATAGTTTTAGAGAAAGAAAAATTGCCTGGCTACCACACTACAGGTAGATCAGCGGCATTTTTTACTACTAATTATGGGAATCAAACAATCAGAAATTTAACTAAAGCTAGCTACAAATTTTTTATAAACCCTCCTAAAAATTTTAATAATTACCCATTAATACACAAGGGATCAGGAACAATTTTCATAGGAAATAAAAAACAAAGTAAGAGTATAGACAAGGAAATTATCAAAAACATGAATTCTGATACTAGAATATCAGAAATTTCCTTAGGCAAGGTATTTCAATTAGCGCCTATGCTAAGAAAAAATTATGTATCAAGAGCATTATTGGAGAAAGACTCAATGTATATGGATGTGAATGAATTACATCAAAGCTTTATTAGAGGAATAGTAAAAACAAAAAATGAAATTATATGTAATGCTGAAGTAAAAAAAATAGAAAAAAATAAAAATATTTGGACTCTAAAAACCTCAAAAGGTGATTTTAAAAGTCCAATTATTATAAATGCTGCAGGTGCTTGGAGTGATCATATAGGAAAGCTAGCAAATGGATCAACCATTGGTCTAAAACCTTTTCGAAGAACTGTAATAGTATTTAATCATAATAAAAAAAATTACGGTAACTTATGGCCATTAATTATTGATATAGACGAAAACTTCTATTTCAAACCTGAATCTGGAAACGTTCTTGCAAGTCCAGCAGATGAGACTCCTACAATACCTTGCGATGTTCAACCCGAAGAAATTGATGTGGCACTCACAATTGAAAACGTTAAGACTACTACTAAATTCAATATTAATAAAATAATAAAAAAATGGGCAGGTTTGAGGAGCTTTGTCCCAGATAGAACACCAGTAGTAGGAGAAGATCCTAAATTAAAAGGTTTTTTCTGGTTAGCTGGACAAGGAGGTTACGGAATAATGACATCTCCATCTATATCTAAAATAATTGAATGTTTAATTACCGGAAGAGATTGGCCTAAAGATCTTATTTATTATAATATTAAAGAAAACTCTTTATCACCTTATAGGTTGTTCTAAAAATATTAGGGTTGCGTTAGATTTAACTCTAATCTCCTGTACTATCTAAGCCCTTACTAATCACTATTATTTGACAGAGGTCTATTTTCTCCATAACAAGCAACGGATATTTTATCTGGAGGCACTAGATTGTTTATCATAATCTCAGCTACAGACATTGCTCTTGCAATAGAAAGTTCCCAGTTAGAAGGATATACAGAATTGGAAATAGGTATATTATCGGTATGTCCTTGTATTTGAATAACCCATTGAATTTCCTTAGGAATTTTAGAAGAAATCTCTAATAAAATTCTAGATATTTCCGCCAATTGTTTACTACCATTAGAACCTATTTGGGCAGATCCGGACTCAAAAAGAATTTCTGATTGAAGTATAAATCTATCTCCTACTATAGTTATATCATCCCTATTACCAAGAATTTCTCTTAATTTACCAAAAAACTCTGACCTGTATCTTGCCAGCTCTCCAACCTTTTTTGCAAGTGCAGCATTAAGTTTTTTACCAAGTTCCGTAATCCTGATACCTTTTTCCAAAGAATCTTTTTCGGATGCATCCAAAGCTTTCTGGATCATAGCCATTCTATCTCTTAAATCATATAGTTGAGCATTGAGAATAGCTATTTGTCTTTGTGCTTTTTCGCTTATCTCTCTCTCTTGATCTATTTTTATTTCATTCTTAGAAAGTTTTTCATTCGTCTTTTTAATTTGCTCAGTTAAAACAAATACTCTATCTTCAAGAGATACTTTTTCTTGGCTTAAACTTTCTAAATTTTTCTGCATAATAAATTTTTCAGAATTTACTTCTTCTAATTCACTACTTAACATTTCCCTTTCTTTATTAAGTACTAATATTTCATTGTGTAGTTGATCGTTCAAAGCTCCTAAATGACTTACATCGGTTGATAGTTGGGCCACCATATCTGACAATTTTGTCGACTCTTTTTTTTCTATATCTAGCAAATCATTTAATTCTAATATCTTTAGGTTTAATTTTTCTAAAGCATCATCTTTACCTGAAATTGCATATGTCAAAAAAACTTCAGACAGCATAAAAACAGATAATAAAAATATTAAGACTAATAATAATGTTGAAATAGCATCAACAAAACCAGGCCATATATCTAAGTTTCTCCTATTTGTTTTACTTTTTAACAATTATTAATTTCCATCAGAATTATTTGATTGAGCCAAAGAGATAGTTTTAGCTAAAATTTTTATTTCCTCCCTTAGTTCATTTATTAATTGGTCCCTTCCATCCTTTGTTTCATTTAGTAATTGTTTAAGAGAATTATCCATACTTCTTATATGGTCCAAACTTGCCTCATCAAGACTTGCTGTCCCAACTCCTGAACGAACCTTATCAGCTATCTGTGACATTTGTTCTGCCAAATTAGCCATAGCACTACTTAAGGTCTTACGTTCAATTTCACCTCTTTCTAAGGTTCTATGCAGTTTATTAGTTGCTTCTGCTGACTGCTGCAGCAAGGCTTGCACATAACTGGGATCAGCATCCTCGGCTATAGCATCAAATCCCCTTGAAGGGCTTACAGTTGTAAGAGTGGCAAACCATTCTTCTAATTCATTATAAAATTGGTTTTGTGCTTGACCTGATTGCAAGTCTAAAAATCCTAGTATTAAAGATCCAGCCAAACCAAATAAAGAAGAAGAAAAAGCTGTCCCCATTCCAGATAGCGGTTTTTCTAATCCACTTTTAAGAGATGAGAATGTGCTTAGAATAACTTCATCAACAACGCTTATACCCTTAATAATTTCTCCTACTGAACTTATAGTTTCTAGTAGTCCCCAAAAAGTTCCTAAAAGTCCTAAAAATACTAATAACCCGATAAAATATCTAGAAATTTCTCTAGATTCTTCTAGTCTTAAACTAACTCCATCTAACATAGATCTTGAAGCCAGTGCAGAAATACCAGAAATATT
>CAYRXL010000191.1:0-3602 GCA_964428295.1 uncultured Alphaproteobacteria bacterium | reverse complement strand
TATACTCATCAATCGTCCCGTCAAAAGTTGATACTACGCAAATGTTCATTTAAATCCTCCGCAGGGTACTTTGTAGTAGCCCTGCGGAGTATATCAGACACGTTGAGTTACTGGAAGTTTGTCTGGGAGTTTGTTTGGAATATGCGCAAATAAACTAGTATTTACCCTAGAAAATGTAGTACTCTGAGCCGGGGCATTCTTTAGTCGATACGATTTATGATGGGAGTTTATCCAACTTACGCCTTAATTTAGCACGCGTGGATTTTGGAAGGGGGAGTTATGCAACTGAAAGATAAGGTAGCCATAGTAACAGGATCTAGTAGGGGCATTGGAAAAGGAATTGCTAAAGCCTATGGTGAAGAGGGAGCCAAGGTCGTAGTTGTGGCTCGAACCGACGAAGACGGTGGACGGTTGCCTGGCACCATACACCAAACTGTTTCGGAAATAGAAGCAGCTGGTGGTGAGGCGTTAGCAGTGAAGTGTGACGTTACCGAGGAAGAAGATGTTCAGGCGTTAGTGAAAACTGTTATGGATACTTATGGCAGAATTGATGTACTAGTGAATAACGCTGGTATTACGTTGCGAACAACAATCAAAGACACTGAAACACGTCGATTTCAGCTGATCCAAAGAGTTAATCTCTTGGCACCTTTTTTGCTTTCAAAATATGTTTTACCAGTTATGGAACAACAAAAAAGTGGAAGTATTATAAATATTTCTTCAGGAGCAGCCGGATCAAGAAATGGTCGGGGTGGCTCTCCGTATGCGATAACCAAATATGGGTTGGAACAAATGAGTATAGGGCTTGCAGAAGAAACCCGTGAGCATAATATTGCAGTGAATGCACTCGATCCTGGGGGAATTTTGACAGAAGGGGTAAGAGCTACCCGGCCAGCTGACTTTGATTTCTCTGGGTATACTCCACCGGAGGCTGTGGGGCCGGCTGTGGTTGCTCTTGCATTAAAGACTGCAGAAACTTTGACTGGACAGGTGGTGAAACGAGCAGAGTACGGCGATACATGGAAGTAGAGTAACTAAGAATTCAAACCGGAGGCGAAAAACATGGAATTACAAGATAAGGTTGCTATTGTTGGAGGGGCGAGTCGAGGAATTGGTAAAGCTATTGCAAAGGTGTATGGATCTGAAGGCGCTAAGGTAGTTGTTGTAGCACGTACTGATGAGGATGGAACAGGCCCGCTTGGATTACCCGGAACGATTCACCAGACTGTTTCCGAGATACAGGAAGCAGGAGGAGAAGCAATTGCGGTTAAATGTGATGTTACCGATGAAGACCAGGTACAAGGACTTGTAAAAACGGTTATCGATACGTATGGGCGTATTGATGTTCTAGTAAATAACGCCGCTGTACAATTACGAACTGAACTTAAAGATACAGAGACTCGTCGTTGGAATTTGATGCAGCGTGTTAATGTACTTGGCCCTTTTTTGCTTTGTAAATATGTTGTTCCTGTTATGGAATCACAACGTAGTGGAAGTATTATCAATGTCACATCTGGTGGATATGGTTCGAGAGGAAAGGGAGGAGTGCATTATTCTGTAAGTAAAGCATGTTTGGAACAAATGACATTTAGCCTTGCAGAAGAGGAACGCGAATATGGTATAGCAGTCAATGCATGGCACCCTGGATCAGTACTTACTGAGGGAGTCCGTGCTACTCGGCCAGCAGATTTTGATTTCTCTCGCTATGATCCTATGGAGACTGTAGGGCCTTCGACAGTCTACCTTGCAAACCAAACTTCTGAAACGCTAACTGGGCAAAAAGTCTCTCGTACTGAGTATGGTGAAACTTGGCCCTAATGAGCATGGTTACTTTGTTATATTTAATAGGTCAACCAAATTATTAGTTGCTGCCTTGTTGACTGGCGCATAAGTTTGGCTCTGAAAGTTATTAAAACTGACAGGAGATGGAAGTATGTCAGATGTTTCCTATCGTTTGCCTAAAGACGTTCGCCCAGAGCGATACAAGATTAGTTTAACGCCAAATTTGACGGAATTTGTTTTCACTGGAGAAGAATCGATTGATGTCGTGATATTGAATCCTACGTCGTCTATTGTTCTCAATGCGGCTGGTTTGAATCTCCATTACGCTAGCGTAATTATGAGCGACGGCACTGTGAAACCATCGAAGGATATTATCTTGGACGATGTTGCTGAAACTGCAACGATTTCTTTCGATACGATTTTTGAAACAGGCAAACTGAATCTAAAAATAGAATTCTCTGGAATTCTGAACGATCAATTACGGGGTTTCTATCGAGGGCAATATCTTGACTTTGATGGTAATGAACACTTATTGGCTACTACTCAATTTGAAGCCACTGATGCACGATGGGCATTCCCATGCTGGGATGAACCTAATCTTAAGGCAATCTTTCAGGTAACTTTAATAGTTCCAAAGGACTTGACAGCAATTTCAAATACTCTGCCACTAAATGAGTTTATTGGAAAAGATGGTTTACGAGTTGTTGAATTTGCTGAGACACCCAAAATGTCTACGTACCTTCTGGCATTTATTGTTGGTGATTTTTTATCAGTTGAGGGTACTTCGTCTGATGGTACTCTTGTCCGTGTTTGGGCCATTCGTGGCAAAGAAAATCACGGGCAGTTTGCTTTAGAGAATGCGATTAGAATCCTAGACTATCTAAACAAATATTTTGGGATACCTTACCCGCTTGAGAAACTTGATCACATTGCTATACCAGACTTTGCGGCTGGAGCAATGGAAAATTGGGGTGCTATAACGTACCGTGAGATAGCCCTACTTTTTGATCCTGAAAATTCTGCTGCTAGTACCAAACAGCGTATTGTGGAAATTATAGCTCATGAGATGGCTCACATGTGGTTTGGTGATCTAGCAACTATGGATTGGTGGGATGACCTTTGGTTAAATGAGAGTTTTGCGTCCTGGATGGGCGATAAGGCTGTTGATTATTTATACCCAGAGTGGAATATGTGGACCCAGTTTGTATATCAAGACACTGGTGCCGGGCTTAATCTTGACGGTTTAAAGAATTCTCATCCGATCGAAGCACGAGTGCAAAACCCCAGTGAAATCCGTGAACTATTCGATGCAATCAGTTATAGCAAGGGAGCTTCGATTATTCGAATGCTCGAGCACTTTCTGGGCGCTGAAGTGTTCCGGAACGGACTCCATTCTTACCTCTCAACACACATGTATGATAATGCCCGAACTGAAGATTTGTGGTTAGCACTTGAGAACACATCGGGTCAGCCTGTGACAGATCTTATGAATAGCTGGGTGAAACAAACAGGATTTCCTGTAATTCAGGTAGACTCGACCTATAAAGAATCTAACATTGAATAAGAGCTTACACACCAAAGATTCCTATATGAACACCTGCTAGGTGATCATGCAGATAAGACTCTATGGAAGGTTCCGGTAGGTATTTCACAACCCGATAGTGATTCGCGCCCATCAGTACTCATGAGCGAGCGGAGCGTAGTCGTTAATCTCAATTCTACGAAAACTTCGGATCGAAATGATTGGGTTAAGGTTAATGCGGAACAAACAGGATTCTATCGCGTGAATTATAGCGAGGCGGGATGGATCAATTTACGTA
>CAYRXL010000190.1:1777-3626 GCA_964428295.1 uncultured Alphaproteobacteria bacterium | reverse complement strand
TACTAGGTTATATAATTAGTGTCTATGATAATATTTTACGCATTAAATGTTTCAAATGAAATCTATTTATTTAAAAATATTTATATAAATATTATATAAATATCAAACTACGTAATTTCTAGAATGCAGATTTAATTGTAAATAGAGCTGTAAAATGATATTATCTGATGTTGATAACTTATGAGTGTGGTTTAGTAAATGTATGAAAAAAAAGTAAAAGGAATGAATTCAAAGTTAGAAAGTTCTAATCTAGATATACCAACCTTTACTATAGGCGAGGTAGTGAGACATAGATATTATCCTTTTAGAGGAGTAATATTTGATGTAGATCCTGAATTTATGAATAGTGAGGAGTGGTATGAATCCATTCCTTCTGATATTAGACCAAAGAGAAATCAACCGTTTTATCATTTATTTGCTGAAAATGAAGATGGACCATATATAGCTTATGTTTCACAGCAGAACTTATTACATGATGAAAACTCTACTCCTTGCTCTCATCCACAAATAGATGCCTTATTTGATGGGCCTAAGGATGGTAGGTATGTGTTGAAATCATCTAATATCCAATGATCACGTATTCTACATGCAATCTTTTACATATTTACCTGACCAGGCACTTGCTTCATCGGCGAGTTCACTGGTAAGAAGTCTCCTGAAGCTCGCATGACAAGCTCCACATGATTTTCCTAGCTCGCATATGGCGGATCTTGCATTAAAATCGTCATTGTTTGCTATAGATTGCTGTAATTCATCGGCAGATTTTTGGGCTCTAGAATAAAGTTTTTCAAAGTATTCAGGGACTGCCCAAACTGCTGGATTAGCATTAGTTTTTCCTATATTAGATAGATTAGATGTATTAGGCCATAAATCTTTAACTTTATCCATCAGTAAGACTAACTCACCAACATCTTTCTCAGCATCAGAAAGAGAATAATCAATCGATTCAGTGGACTCAATATAGGGCGCAATTCTTTTTATTCTTACCCACATCCCTTTCATAGCTAATTGTCGTAATTCGATGCTTTTAGTTGCATTATCATTTCCATAAACTAAACTCATATTAGACGAAATGGTTAAAAATGCTATTATTAAGACTAAAGTTTTTAGAAAACAAAATTTCACATGTTTCATGTTATTTCCAATAATCATAGATTCTTTTTATTATTTAACCAGGGAGCATCAGGAGATGAAATGTCTCCTTTGGGCGGAGATTTTTTTATAAAATTAGCTACAATATATTTTTGTGTGAAATTATTTTTTCCTCCTTTATGCGACACTATCTTTCTACCTATAATATAGGCTGTCACTATACTCAAAACAAATACAGCTATACCCATAATTGGATGATAATGTAGCATACTTAATCCCTAATATTATATTTTTCTCTTTATTATTATCCATAAATACTTATTTTGCAATACCTCCACACTGAAAACTAAATAGCTGTGTTGTATGGGGGATGATTATATCCAGATGGTGAGTTAGTAAAGATTTCATAGCCTCCTTCTGTAACTCCTATGCTATGTTCAAATTGAGCTGAAAGTGAATGATCCCTGGTAACTGCAGTCCATCCGTCTGAAAGTATTTTTACTCCTGGTTTTCCAATGTTTATCATGGGTTCTATTGTAAAAAACATGCCTTCTTTTAATTTTAAACCTTTTCCCTTCTCACCATAATGTAATATACTTGGAGAGTCGTGGAATACTTTTCCAATTCCATGACCGCAAAAATCTTTTACTACTGAATAACCTTTTGATTCTGCATACGATTGTATGGCATATCCAATATCGCCTAGTGTTTTTTCTGGGGCAACTTCGTTAATTCCTTTCCACATTGCTTCAAATGT
>CAYRXL010000190.1:0-1767 GCA_964428295.1 uncultured Alphaproteobacteria bacterium | reverse complement strand
ATGTTGAACCTTTCATATTTGCTTCAATAAAATACGCATCAACAAGTAATCCTTGATCAAATGTAACTTCGATTAATCTTTTTGATTTTAAATTTGGACTTCCAATGTAGAACATTCTGCTGGTATCTCCATGCCATCCATCGATTATTACTGTTATATCAATGTTGATGATATCGCCATTCATAAGAATTTTTTCACCAGGTATTCCATGGCATACAACGTGATTGATCGATGTGCATATCGATTTAGGAAATCCTCTGTAGTTTAAGGGAGCAGGTATAGCATTATTGTCGGTGATAAACTTGTGACATATTTTGTCTAATTCTAGAGTTGAGACTCCTTCTTTAACAAATGGAGTTATGTTATCTAAAACTTTTGCAGCAAGAAGACCCGCTTTTCTCATTGCATTAAAGTCAGAAGGGGAATGAATTTTTATTTCTATGCCTGAAGATGGATCATATATTTTATTAGAATTTTGCATAGGCTAAATTTTCAGAGTAGCAAATTTATTTACTGTTATCTCATTTGAAGATACAAAGCACCTTAGGCAAATAATCTCTAATCCCAGTTTTAATATTTCGGTTAACGTCTTATGATAATTGGTATCTATATCTTTGGCAATTTTCATAATATTACAATCATTTCTTTGTATGAGATATATTACTACTGCTTTATTACCTTCTTTTATAATAGTTTTTAATTCCTTTAACTGTTTTTCACCCCTAGCAGTTATTGAATCTGGAAATTCAGCTATTTTATTATATCTGGATAGAGTAACATTTTTTACTTCTACATAACAAGGGGGTGCAATGTTATTTTCTAAAATAAAATCAATTCTGCTATTTAATCCATATTTCACCTCTTCTTTTACTATGGAATAATCCTTCAAACTATTTATACTTTTTTTAATAAGCTCTTCCTTTACTATTTTATTACTCAACAGGGTATTAATCCCCACCATTGTTTTATCTGCGTTTATTAGTTCCCAAGTGTATTTCAGTTTTCTTTTTTTATTTTTTGCAATAGATAACCAAGTTTTAGAGCCTTTTTGAATTAAACCTAACATAGATCCTGGATTAGGACAGTGTGCTATAACTTTGTTTCCATTTTGGAGTATATGTTCACTTAAGAATCTGTTGTATCTCCTGATAAGTTTAGATTCTAATAGTGGCGGATTGAATTTCATTTATACATTGATTTTTATGTTTAAAAATATTTATACTAAATAATCTTTTATAAAAAATCACTAATTATAAATATACCTAATGAAGAGTAAAAACAATATATCTCAGCCTAACGTATGCCTAATTGTAATAGGAAACGAAATACTTTCGGGTAGGACAAATGATAAGAATATTAATTTTATTGCGAACAGGTGTAATAAAATTGGACTTAAGTTGAAAGAAGTAAGGGTTATTCCTGACACTAGTAAAATCATTCAAAAAGTTGTAAAAGAATCTTCTAAGAAATTTGATCATGTTTTTACTACAGGTGGAATTGGACCAACTCATGATGATATTACTGCAATTTCAATAGCTAAAGCATTCAATAGAAAGCTAATACTAAATTCAGAAGCCAAAAAAAGATTAGAAAATCATTATAAGAAATCAAATCTGAAGCTCAATGAGTCTAGATTAAAAATGGCATATATACCAGATGGGGCCGATTTAATAGATAACCCTGTTAGCGCAGCTCCTGGATTTAAAATTCAAAATGTTTGGGTGTTAGCTGGGGTTCCTATAATAGCAAAAGCTATGTTTGTTGAGT
>CAYRXL010000189.1:1333-3633 GCA_964428295.1 uncultured Alphaproteobacteria bacterium | reverse complement strand
GTACAGTAAGCGAGTATATAAAGTGAAGCAGCACCTTTGGAATAAGCCCAACCAGGACCTCCTAAAAATGAAAAAGCTGAAAATATGGTTCCGCCCATCAAAAACCACATCACAAAAAGGCTAAAGCCCCTGTCTCCTACCGCATATTCGGTAATGGAAAATAATGACCTTCCTCTTCCAGCCGCTAGTCCTAACGCAAATGCAAGGATCAAATAAATAGACATTGCCAATAAAGCTATTTGCCATGCCTCCATACTATTTCTCCTCTGCTGTGGAATCTAATTTAATAAAAATAAGCAAACCTATAAATTCAATAACTATCCAAAAAATAACCCAAGCCATAGAGAAAGGTAATCCTAAAATGAAGGGCTCCACCCTATTACCTAAAGAAAATACTGGGAAAATCAGCATTAGTAATATAAATATGCTAAACAAAGTAAACGAATAAGTGGTAAATTTATTTTTCATAACCCTATATCATTCATAATATTAAAATACTATTATATCAGTTTAGTATAAAATATTTTTTTGTAAAATTACAATTAAATTATATATAAAATGAACTACAAAATCCCAGGAACTAGATGCAGAATAGTAAATAATGAAAACGGCCTAAAGGTAAGTATTATAGAATCAGGTTATGAGAGTTTTAATAAAAAAGATTGTATAATACTCCTTCATGGGTTTCCTGAGCTTTCTTATAGCTATAGAAAGCTTTTTGTACCCCTTGCAAACAATGGATACTATGTTGTAGCTCCAGACCAAAGAGGCTATGGTAATACAAAGGGATGGGAAAAAAATATTGATAACTTAGGTAATTTTAACATATTAAATTTAGCTAAAGATATAATCGGATTAATCCGCAATCTAAATATTAAAACAAATATTAACATAGTAGGGCATGATTTCGGTTCATTTGTAGCGGCTTATAGTTATTTACTCGAACCCAAACTTTTTAAAACTATATGTTTAATGAGTGCTCCTTTCTCAGGACCTCCTAATATCTCTGAAGAAGATGAAATTTCTTCTTTAGAAAAAATGAATATAAAACTAAATAAGCTAATCCCTGCTAAAAAGCATTATCAAATGTATTTCTCCTCAAAAGAAGCAAACAAAGATATTATGTTATGTTCTCAAGGACTAAGTTCTTTTTTTAGATCATATTTTCACTTTAAAAGTTATGATTGGAAACTGAACAAACCCTTTAAACTTGCTGCATGGTCCCCTGAAGAACTAATAAAAATGCCTCGTTACTACATCATGGACATGAACAAAGGAATGCCTGAGACAGTTCTTGATCATCAACCAACTAAAACCGAAGTTGAAATTTGTAAATGGCTCACCAAAGAGGATCTAAATGTATATTGCAAAAGATTCGCACATACTGAATTTCAAGGAGCTCTCAATTGGTATAAATGCATGACTGAACAACAACAAATTTTAAAAATTAAAAACGAAAAATTACATGATAAAATTAGCATTCCATCATGTTTTATAGCAGGGGAAGCGGATTGGGGGATCTACCAAAAACCCGGGGATCTAGAAAAAATGAAAAACTACACCCTTTCCAATTTAAAGGATACCTTTATAATTGAGAAGGCAGGACATTGGGTTCAACAAGAACAACCAGAAATTGTTGCAAATAAACTGACTAATTTTATTAAAAAGTTCAGCTGATTACTAAAACTATATAATTAAAAAAAACTTAATATAAAATAAATAAAACCGTTTATAATTATATTGTGATTAAAAACTTTTCAAACTAGAAAAACTATAGTTATTATTCAGATCTTTAGGAGAATTAAATGGTAACTCTTTCCGATGCCATATTAGCAATAAATCCGAATGCAAAATTTGAATATGATGATATAGATAGGATTTTTTGGAAGAAAACAGAACCAATTGATAAGGATCTAATATTAAAAAAATATAAAGAATTAAAAAATATAGAAATACAAAAAGCAATAGAAAAAAAGACAAACAAGCCTACCATCATAAGCATCATAATTAATTATTTAAATTCAAAAAAGTATTTGCTCTATAACTTCAGGCAAGGAATAGCCACAATTAGCATAATAATATCGCTTACATTTACTTTAACTGATAACTTCCACAAATTTAGATATACTATACTTATCGATGAGGATGGCACTAAATTTGTATATGATAGATTCACTGGAAATTTAAAGAAAAAAATTACTTATTAACACCAGCTCCTTAGTTACTATTTAAAAGCAAGGTGCAGTTAGGAAATAAGATGGATCTAACATTTAAAAAAAATTCCTTTATCAAGGATTTCT
>CAYRXL010000189.1:0-1323 GCA_964428295.1 uncultured Alphaproteobacteria bacterium | reverse complement strand
CACTCCAGATGGCACCAAGTTTATCTTAGATAGAATTACTAAAATAATAACAAAAGTTGACTAATGGCAGAAGTTGTTTTCTTAATAGTAATTGCAATATCTGTAATAGCCCTATTTGCTGTAGAAGCTACTAGAGCAAAACAATTAGATAAATTAGAAAACAGAATAGAATTTCTCCAAGATAGGCTAATAGAACTAGCCACTAAGTCAGATGTTCAGGACGCAATGTTAAAATTAAAGACAAATAATCCTGACAGAAAACTTTTAAGAGTGACCAACAAAGAAACTGGAAGCGTAAAACTACGTGTAGTAACCAGTGAAGGGGAAGAAATAAAAGACCTAAATATAAAATAATATTTTATTGCATTATAGATAACTTAGTAGGTCTAATTTTTTTTATTGATATTTCACTCTTATCCATAAGTTTTAATACTCTTGGTTGTATGTTGTCTTTCCAGTGATCACTCTCATAAACCTCCTTATATATTCTTTTCCTTTCTCTTTCACCACTAAACCTTCTAATCCATATGTACATTTGAGATTCTTCTTCAACAATAAAACTTGCGGTAATAACTGCTCCCTTAGAAACTTGAAATGGGATAATCTCTTTTTCCATAAGATCAATCCATTTATTCATTTTTCCTTTAAATATTTTGTATGTTCTCAGTTCAAAGAATACACTCATCTTTTCTCCAAATTATTTCTTAGTTTCTGATATAAAAGTATATAGTCTTGTAGACATCAATTCATTATTTTATAATTATGTATAATAACTTAGGAAACATCAATGACAAATCAGCAATTTATCTCTATTACACCAAAAACTTTGCCAAACCCTAATTTAGGAAGAATAAACAGAAAACTGCAAAATAATATATTTTATATAGAAATTGATAGACCTCAAAAATTTAATGGATTTACTCCTTTTATGTTTAAAGAAATAGCTAAGGCTTTTACAGAATATGAAAATGAAAATAAAGCCTTATGTGCAATAGTATTTGGAAATGGAAAACATTTTTGTGCAGGAATGGATTTAACACAAACTGCAAAATTTTTAAAGAAAGGAGACCATAGTTTTATTCACCCTAAGGAATACATCGATCCTTTAAGTCTAATAAAACCTATAAGAAACAAGCCTCTTATATGTGCAGTCCATGGAATCACCTACACATATGGGCTAGAACTGATGCTGTCTTCAGATGTTGCTTTGGCATCTACTAACTGTAGATTTGCAATGCTAGAAGTTTTGAGAGGATTAATGATGACCGGTGGAGGAACCATACGCTTTGTTGAGAGAGCAGGATGGGGAAACGCAATGAAATA
>CAYRXL010000188.1:0-3651 GCA_964428295.1 uncultured Alphaproteobacteria bacterium | reverse complement strand
TGGTTGGCCTCTGATGAGGAGGCTAAGATCTGTGAGGTTTGGGATGATGATGAAGTTTTTCGAGATATAAATTATAATGGAATATGGGATGCTGATCCATGCTATGTAGATTTAAATGGAAATGGACAATGGGATGAAGGTGAAACTCAATATGATGCTGAGCCATTACAGAGCACATCAGTACTCCCTGATCAAATTATTGTAGATTATGATACTGATGATGATGGAGATGTGGATGGTGATGATAATCCGGCAGTAGTTATTGAATTAGATCCAGATGCTATTAATCAAGCAACAGCATATCTAACCAGCGAAGAGAGCGGTTATCATAATTATGTTGATTTTATTCAAAATATTTCAGTTTCAGATTACCACTCAGGAAAATATACGCCTATTGAAAAAATAGAAACTATTTATTCAAATGAAATTATAGAAGATATTCCAGCAGATTTAATCAGTGATGATTACTATATCACAAAAACATATTGGGAAACTTTGCCAGGAGGGACAGATGTGGATGGAGATGGTCTTCCAGATCGGTTTTATGATTATGATTATCATTTATTTGGTTATAATAATAATGGTGATTTAACAAAATTAATTCATCCAGCCTATTTTTATCTTTATGGAGAACATTGGACTCCTGATCAACTTGAAGATGGCTTTTATGAAATTTCTGATTTAGTTCAGGATACTATCATGTATACGGTTCTCGGAGATTTAAGATTAGGTGAAAGCGTTTTTAGAGAGGAAACAATTCAGGTTGATTCTAATAATGACGGTGTAGGTGATATGATATATGAGGTGGATAAATTATTTGAAGTAGAATCTGATACTGTATCAGTGCCTTTAAGACAATATCTTGGTGATATTATACCTGAAGGTGATAGCGATAATGATTGTGAAGAAGGATCTAAAATTATTTGTGCCCAAGATAATAATATGACTTCATGCATTGAAGCTTCAGGCAGTGATCCAACACTAGGGGAAAATGAGTGTGGAGAAAAAATTAGAGAGCTAATTCATTGTTCTGCTGATACAACTTATACAAATGTTTATAAAGTCACAACAACTAAAAATATACTTTTGATTGGTAATGGCGAAGAATTTGGGGAAAGAAACACTGTTTGGCTTGTTCCGGGGGTAGGAATTGTGATGGATAAACTAGAGCATAGGTGGACTGAAGATTATTGGAGTGAAGATGACGCATTGGTTTGGATAGAATTTTCAAGATTAGAATTAAAATCTAATACAAATAATCAGGAATCTAATCTTTTAGGAAGGCTTTTTAATTACAATAAAATTACGAATGTTAATGAATTTCAAAATGAAGGTTCATTAAATAATGACCCATACATACCAAAACCAACAGGAGTAATCCAAAGAATAAGGTTGCCTCATGAATAGGAAGAATTTATATATTGTTTCTTTAGTGATTGTGAGATTCATATTTGCAGGAACTGATGGGACTATAAGAGGTAGAACTATTTCAAATACCAATGGTCAGCCTCTGCCTGGAGTTCAAGTTTATATAGCAGATATAGGGGTAGGTTCAGTATCAGATGTGGATGGAAACTATTTATTATTAAATGTTCCAGTTGGACAACATCAATTAACTATTGATATGATTGGATATAAAAAAATTGTAGTTGATATTTCTGTCACGATGGATAAGACTACCTGGTATAATCCATCATTAGATGCTGCAGCCCTTGAAGGAGAAACTGTGTATGTTAGTGGTCAAAAAGAATTAGTTGAAAAAGGGAAGACTTCTAAAAAAATTACTGTAGGAAAAGAAGCGATTGAAGCGCTTCCTATAAAAGATGCTTCTGATCTTTATGCTCTTCAAGCCGGTGTAGTCAAGGTAGATGGAGGCTCCATGTCAGCAGTGCCAGATAATGAATCAAAAGGGTTAGAAGAAGTACATGTCAGAGGAGGAAGAACGGGTGAAATAGCTTATATGTTTGATGGATTGTACATTAGAAACCCAATTTTTGGAGGCCTTGGAAGTGGAACAAGATTAAATCTTTTTGCTATTAAAGAATTTGATTTTCAGCCTGGAGGTTTTAATGCTGAATATGGAGATGCTATGTCTGCAGTTTCAAATTATCACACAATGTCTGGAGGAAAAGAATATCAGTTTAAATATAAATATGAAACTAGTTTATTAGGCGCTGAGCTTTTCAATAATAGATTTGATGAGCTTCGAGGTTATGATGACCATAATATTGGGTTTGGAGGTCCTATTCCATTTACTGCAGGTGCAATGAGGTTTTGGGTTTCTTCTCAGCTTACTGATAACGATAGTTACAGAGTATTAGAGTTTGATGATATTACATATCTTGAAGATGATCCTGGGAATGCTGAAAATGCATCCAATTTAGTAGCGCCATGGGACACTTATTCTGGCTTAAGAGGTTTTGGTTTCTCAAATACAGGCGACATTTTTGCTAAAATTTCATTTCAGCCAGGTAGTGCATTCAGAATAAATGCTACCTATTGGGAAGTTCATAATCATTTGAAAATTTTTGATAGACAATTTATGTATTGGGATCAAGGCCAAAATGAAATTTTTAGAGACACAAGACGGTTTGCCGTAGAAGCTAATCATACTATTAGTAGTAAAACATTCTATACAGTTAGATGGTCTCAATTTAATCAAGAAGCCTTTCAAGGCGTAAGATGGAAAGATAGTGATTCAGATGGATATCCTGATTGGTTCGAATGGTCGCATGCCGCTGGTAATAGAGATGTTTCTGACCCATACAACCCTGATGTTGTTCCTTATGTAGATGCTAATGGTATCGCGATGTATACTAACAGAGATGGATTAGGTCCAGATAATTGGACAAGTGGTTGGTATCTTGGAGCTGAACCTGGCAATTATAATTGGACAGTTGCAGAAACTTGGGATGATTTTAATGGTAATGGAACTTGGGATGAAGGCGAGCCATGGGAAGATACTCAAGAAAGCGGTCAAGTTGGTTATGGAGTATGGGATGGGCCTGTTTTACTTGAAAAAGCAATTTATAGGGATGGTGATTATTGGTTGACCCCACAAATGTATGTTGATAATGAAGATTTTAGAGATGAATATTATTTTTGGCAACATTACAATCAAGATCCTTATAATGCAAATCCAGATATCAATGCAGAAAATGATGCTTATGCAGCTTATGATTCATTATATTTTTTACAAAATCCATATACTGGTGATAAATGGACTGAAGATTTTATTTTTGGAGGTTCAGATAGATTTTTTGAAACTTCTGAAGCATTAACTCAGGAACTAAGAGTTGATTTAACTAGCCAATTAAATAATCAATGGAGAGCTAGAGTTGGAGTAGATTTAAAATCACATAAGCTAAATTTTTTAGAAGTTTTATATCCTTGGGATGACGCTGGAGCATTCACTCAAAGGTTTGCTGAACAGTGGGATGATTTTGGTGCTGATAATACTCCATTTACTGATATAGAGGGAGGAATTCCTGATGTTGGAGAAGGTAATGGGTTTTGGGATCCTGGAGAAAGTTTTGATGACTTTAATAGTAATGGACAATGGGATGATTATGTAGAGCCGATGGAATTTTCAGCTTATTGGCAAAACACATTTGAAGTGCCATGGATGGTGATTAATGCAGGAGTTAGATT
>CAYRXL010000187.1:0-3690 GCA_964428295.1 uncultured Alphaproteobacteria bacterium | reverse complement strand
CTTCGTGAAGTACGAAGACCTTGTTCGGAATCCGGTGGATGAAATGGCAAGAATTGCTCAGTTTCTACAGATCACTAACTTGGCAAGTCTCCAATACCCAAGTAACTTTGGAAACCGTTGGGGAGGTAATTCATCATCAATGGGGGAGTATAAAGGCGTTGAATCAAATAGGCTTAACAAATGGACTCAGGAATTATCTAATTCAGAGATCAGAATCATAGAATATTTTTTATGCGAATATTTGACACAAGCAAGATATTTAGTCCAGTATGAACAAAGAAACAGACTACGAATATTGGCAGATATAATTTGGACGGAGACAAAATCTATTACATCTTCTTTTAGAGTATCGGCCCGTGGAGTCTACTATGCTGGGAAACACCTAGTAGTCATTATCAAATCGGTCTACTCATGTTTGTTTGACATTAAATATTTAGGTAGATGAGGCCTAATTGGTCGGCGTAAAACAGTCCCTTTATAGCGTGCAATGAAAGGCAGAGAGTTTTGGGTGCAGGCGTTATTGTTGATTAGTTTCGTTGTTATCAATGTCGTTGTATTTTCGGCGTCGGAATACAAAGTAGAAAACGGACAGACTTATCATCCGGCATTCTGGAATGCTTCTGATGGCCAACGATATTGGGGCGTTGCGATTAATCTTGTCAAAAAGGGGTCTTTTACCATCAGTACTGCTAATGATGAGCCAGTCAAAAGAGCTGGACCATTGTCCGCTATTGTTTTTGCCGTCCCGATATCCCTTGTTGGACTTGAGAAAGCTGCTACATGGATAATTATTATCCAATGTGGAATGTTGTTTGGAGCAGGCTTGTTTGGTCGAACGTTAGGAGTCCCTTACGGCGCGAACAAAAATATTCTCCAAGGAGTTTTAATATTTAATCCAAATCTCATCTCGTTGGCTCACCATGCACAAAGTGATTTGCTTTTTATGTTTTTGTGTACGTTTTTTCTTTTCTTGGTAGTAGGGTTGTTAAGAGAACCACGAGGATGGAATGCTGGACGATTAATATTTATTGGTCTTACGGCTGGTTTGTTACCATTAGCTAGACCGTTAGGTTTTTACTACGTAATGCTAATACCAATTATTGTGCTAGTAGGTGTGTTTGTTACAGATAGAAAAATTAGACCATCATGGAAAACTGTTGTCTCTGGTTTATTGATTATAGGTCTCGTCGTCATCATGGTATTGGCCCCTTGGGGTTTAAGAAATAAAGAAGTATTTGGTGAGTTTTCTCTAACTCATAGTGAGGGAATTATGATGGAATGGCACTACAATGCACTACAAAAATATCAGTCTTCAGGTGGTAAGGTGGAAACGATAACTCCTTACTTTAAGAAATATGGTGTGGAAGAGAGTTGTATCGCTGATCCGAGATGTAAGTATGGTGTGACTCGAGCTTATATTGATGCTATCTGGGAAACTCGAAAGCTAGATCTAGCTAAAGCTATCCTAATGTCATGGGGCAAAATATTTTTTGCGGGCGGAGCAAGTCAACTAAGTAGATACTTAGGGTTAAACACTCCAGACACCGAAGGCTATCTTTGGAATGTTAAGCATATCACACACGATATTCGTGACATTTTAAATAAGTGGATGGAGAACAGCTCTTTCTGGATATTATTTTCAATTACACTAATCTATACAGTGATTTGTAGGGCGGTTGGGCTAATTGGTTTTTTCGTCATGCTAAAAGACAAGACCACTTTACGCTACACGTTTCTGCATGTAGGTACAATAATAATCTTCCTTGCGATGTATTTATTTTCTGGTATCTCTCGGTTTAGGGCACCTCTTGAACCCGTATTAGCACTATTTTTTGCTATTGGAATTGGCGCGCTATTTGCAAGACGTAATCGTGTAAAAGAGATAACGACGCAAGAATTTGCTTGCCATCAAACAGAGAGCAGAAATGATTAGTGGTAGTCAAGCAAGAATTTGGTATTTTATTGGAGGTGATAGTGAGTAACGCCAAAGTTGCATTGATAACTGGTATAACCGGTCAGGATGGCGCCTTGTTGGCAAAATTTTTGCTGGATAAAGGATATATTGTTCATGGCCTCAAAAGGCGAACATCAATAATCAATACCCAACGAATCGATCATCTTTATCAGGACCCACATACTCCGCATAATAGGCTTGTTTTGCACCATGGAGATATGACAGATTCGAGTAGTCTTATCCGAATTGTCCAGAAAGTTAGACCAGACGAAATCTACAACCTTGCGGCACAAAGTCATGTTCATGTGAGTTTTGAAGAGCCTGAGTACACAGCAGATTCCGATGCGCTGGGAACGCTACGCTTACTAGAAGCAATCAAGATCCTTGGTTTAGAGAAAACAACTCGATTTTATCAAGCTTCAACATCCGAATTGTATGGCATGGTGCAGGAGTCGCCACAGAATGAGAGGACACCTTTCCGTCCTAGAAGCCCTTACGCAGTAGCTAAATTATATGCTTATTGGATAACAATTAATTATCGGGAAGCTTATGGATTATTCGCATGCAACGGAATATTGTTCAATCATGAATCTCCTATTCGTGGAGAAACTTTTGTAACAAGAAAGATTACATTAGGCTTGGGCAGAATTAAAGTAGGATTGCAGGATTGTCTTTGGCTTGGAAATCTGGAAGCAAAAAGAGATTGGGGACATGCGGCTGATTATGTTGAACTGATGTGGTTGATGTTGCAGCAAGACGAGCCAGATGACTATGTTGCAGCAACAAGTCAACAATACAGTGTCCGTAATTTTGTTGAAATTGCTGCGCGAAAACTGGACATGACGATATCTTGGGTCGGTGAGGGTATTGATGAGCAGGGAATCGATCAGAATGGTCGGTGCGTCATTCGTATAGATCCACGTTACTATAGACCGACAGAAGTGCAGACATTGTTGGGGGATTCGACTAAAGCTAGGGAAAAACTAGGTTGGGAGCCTAAGATTTCATTTGATCAACTCGTAACTGACATGGTTAAGGAGGATCTTAAGCTTGCAAAAAAAGAAAAATTATTTAGCTAACAACTAAGGATCAGGATAGTACACGGTTAATCTAATTAAATATGAATCAAGAATCTCGAATCTTTCTCGCTGGGCATACGGGACTTGTTGGTTCCGCGCTACTTCGACAATTGACACAACAGTCGTATGAAAACTTGTTGTTGAGGAGCCATAAGGAATTAGATCTTACTGATCAGCAGAGTACAAGGCAGTTTTTTAATAAAGAGGCCCCCGAAGTTGTTATTCTCGCAGCGGCAAAGGTTGGGGGGATTTTTGCTAACACAACACTCCCAGCAGATTTTGTCTACCTCAACCTAGCAATACAGAACAATGTGATCCAGGCAGCGGCTGAGACAGGCACAAAAATCTTAGTCTTTCTTGGATCTAGTTGTATTTACCCACGTGACTGCCCGCAACCAATTAGGGAAGAATATCTGTTGTCAGGGCCGCTTGAGAAAACTAATAGGCCATACGCGCTAGCCAAGATTGCGGGAATCGAGCTGTGCTGGGCATTTAATCGTCAATTTAATACCCGATACTTATCAGTTATGCCAACTAATCTTTATGGCCCAGGAGATAATTACGATAGGAATCACTCCCACGTAATTCCTGGGTTAATAAGAAAAGTTCATGAAGCGAAGGAAAATGGTAACGAAGAAGTACTGATCTGGGGCAGCG
>CAYRXL010000186.1:0-3705 GCA_964428295.1 uncultured Alphaproteobacteria bacterium | reverse complement strand
GCGGAACATGGGTATCCTTACAAGAAATCCCGGATACTGAATTAACTCACTCCGTACATCAAATATTAACTGAATTTGCTTCTAGCACCTCTGGTACAGGAACGCTTTCTGTTGGAACAGATACTGGTGATAGTATTGGTACATTTACTGATACTAATTCAACTGCATCTTCGACAACAACAATTTATCAAAACCTGACCTCTGTTTCAGAAACCAGTGTTGTGCGGCCAGTAGAGATGGCTACTACAATACAGGAAACATCGGATGCCAATCTTAACTCGTATATTATTAGTACTGCTCTTAGTAATCTTGTGTCTAATGGAATTGGGTCATATATCTTATCTACCAGTAATCCTGATTCCGATAGATATGCCGCAATAACACCAGCACTAACAGACAATACATATAATACCTCAACCTCTTATAATTTGTATCGCAAGACGTCTGTTGCAACTGCTCCAACTGAAATCTTACCATTAAAAATTAGTGGAACTTCAATAAAGCAAATGTCTAACACTGAGATTAAAACTCTCGTTGCTAGATTAAGAAATAGAATTATTGATACTGGCATAGGTAAGTATGCCATACAAGCAGCTGCCCCTGCCACTGGTACTTGGGTTAATCAAGGAACAATACTTGATACTAAGATTATTGATTCAGCTAGCTCATCTTACTCTAAAGATTATGTTAAAACATATACAAAAATCTGGTCAAAAGACTACACCAAATTGTTTGCTGGTACGTTCATTGGACAGTATGTAGGCAGTTATGAAAAAGCCTACACAAAAACATATACAAGCGCTGCTAACTATAACAAGGCTTATAATAAAGATTGGGAGAGAGTATACTCAGCAGATTATACTGGTGTGTATGGAGGAGCTCCGTCTTACCAAGCTGACTTCACCGGTGATTATTCAAAGAACTGGACAAAGACATATACAAAGATATATGCTGGATTTGCATTATATAACAAAGAATATAATAAGGAATACACAAAAATTTACACTGGAACATATAATAAAGAATATGTTGCCGATGTAAATTATACAAAGACTTATACTAAACAATGGAGCAAGATATACACAAAAACTTATGAGGGTGTATATCAAGGAGTTGAAAACTTCCATGTAGACTACACAGGTGATTATACTAAATCGTATGACAGAATATACGCTGGATCGTATGAGGGGTATATAAACTATACTGCCTTGTTCTCTAAAAACTATGTAAAAAATTACGTAACACAGTATTCAGGATCATTCTCTGGTGAAGTTCTTTACAACAAAGACTTTACAAAAACATGGATCAAGTCATATGGTAAAGAATATGCTAAGGACTATGCTGGTGGAGTTGTTTACACTGGTGTGTATACTAAGTTATATACTGCTCATTATTTAAAAGATTATCAAAAAACATATGAGGGTAATTTCGAAAAAAACTATGTTAAAACATACGAGGCTGCATATGTTAAAAATTGGTTAACAGATTACAATAAAAACTATGAAAAGGATTATGAAGCTGCATATACAAAGAGGTATGAGAAGAATTATGTCAAGGGTTATGATCGAGACTATACAACAATATATGTAGGAGCCTGGAATAAAAATTATGTCAAGAGTTATGAGGGAACTTTTGATCAAGATTATAACAAGAATTATGTTAAGACTTATACAAAGAACTGGGTAAAGACATATGAGAAGGATTATGTTGCTGCGTACGATAAGAACTGGTTAAAAGATTATGAGAAAAATTACGTAAAGGCATATGAGGGTAGCTTTGATGCGTCTTACGAAAAGGCTTATGATAAAGCATGGGTTGGAGAGTATACAAAAAATTGGGTTAAATCATATGTCAAGACTTATACAAAAATATGGAATAAGGATTATGTAAAGACATATGATAAGGTATGGGTAGGTACATATGATAAAGATTATGTCAAAGACTATGTTACTGATTATGTGAAAGATTACGTAACCGATTATAATAAGGATTATGTCACAACGTATACAAAGAGATATTCAAAGAACTGGACCGGAGTCTACACAAAGGTTTGGACTGGATTAATATACTATGGTGGTTATGGGTCTGGTAGTCGTGGTTACACCAAAACATACACAGGAGTATTTACCGGTAACTATGATAAAATTTATACAAAGAATTGGGTGAAGACGTATACAAAAAATTGGTTAAAAACGTATACAAAAAATTGGTTAAAAAATTATGTAAAGACATATGAAGGATCGTTTGATGCTAACTATGAAAAGAACTATGTAAAGGCGTATGACAAAACTTATGAAAAGTCATACGATAAGGATTATGTTGCAGTTTACGAGGGATCATTTGACGCATCGTATGTAAAAGCATATGCTAAGGTATGGGTTGGTGTATATGAAAAAGATTATGTAAAGACATATACAAAGGATTATGTTAAGACATATGAAAAGAATTGGGTCAAGAGTTATGATAAAGATTACGTAACCGATTATAATAAGGATTATGTCAAGACGTATACAAAAACATATACAGGCATATATCAAAAAGATTACGTAAAGACCTATGAGGCAGATTATACAAAGATTTGGACTAAAACATATGAAAAAGACTATGTGAAGAATTATGATAAGGATTATCTTAAAGATTGGACCAAGACATATACTAAAACATATACAAAGGATTATCTTGGTGCATATTTAAAGGATTGGAATAAAGACTACGTTAAGTCCTATAGTAGATCATATCATACGTTGTATACAAAAGAGTATGCGAGAGACTGGTCTAGGGACTATCATGGTGATTGGTCTGGGTTTGCAAATTATACAAAACAATATATGAAGAATTATGATGGTGATTATACCACAATATATACTGGTGCATTTTCTGGCTTTGTAAACTACACAAAACTGTTTACCAAGAGCTGGGAAAAGGTGTATAGTAAGGACTATAGTAATGTTTATGTGAAGGTACTTAATTTCTTAGGAGACTACTCCAAGACTTATGATAAAACATGGCAAGGCGTATATTCTAAAACGTGGTCTAGCGTTCATGATTATACTGGGACGTTCGATCAAGACTATTTAAAGAATTATACAGCAGCATATGATAAAGATTATTCAGCTGAAGTTTCTTATGTTAAGGATTACAATAAAGATTATGAGAGAGATTATACAGCATCATATGATAAAGATTATTCAGCAGACGCCAATTATGATGTGAATTTTGCAAAGACGTTTACTGCTGTTTATCAACAAGATTGGGCCGGGCCTAGTTATGTTGGAGAAGGAACATTTGAAAAGGCATGGTCAAAAGACTATACAAAAGCATATAATGCGGCATACGATAAAACATACGAAGGATATGTTGACTTCACACAGGATTACAACAAAGCGTATGAGGGTACGTTTACAGGGTACTTTGAGTCTAATTATGATAAAATATTCTCAAAAGACTACACAGCAGACTATTCTAAAAGTTATATAAATAATTATGTTGACACAACCAACTATGTTGGTACCGCTACAACACTTAAATTATGGGTTAGAATCACTTAGGAGTTTAATATGGAAGATGTGGAAACGATCGATCCCAGACAACATGGGTTTAGGGTTGATGTTAGTGAAAGTGTCGCTAGTTCAGAAGCTGAATTAGCTAATAAAGAAATCGATAAAAAAATCCCAGAATTTGAAGAAGGAATAGATCACGAGGTCC
>CAYRXL010000185.1:3360-3706 GCA_964428295.1 uncultured Alphaproteobacteria bacterium | reverse complement strand
AACAGCTCCATCTACTGCAGGACCAACTAGTTGAGCATACTTCCATAATTCTCCTGATTGATATTCATTTTTTCTAGGTTTCCAAATACTTTTTCTAGTTTCTAATTCTTTATTTGTAAGTTCAACAGATAGCAAACCTTTTTCAGCATCAATTGTTATCATATCGCCATCTCTAATTAAGGCTATAGGACCCCCAATTGCTGCCTCTGGACCAACATGACCTACACAAAATCCTCGTGTAGCACCTGAAAACCTTCCATCAGTTATTAAAGCCACTTTATCACCCATTCCTTGACCATATATTGCAGATGTTGTTGCAAGCATTTCTCTCATACCAGGTCCTCCT
>CAYRXL010000185.1:0-3350 GCA_964428295.1 uncultured Alphaproteobacteria bacterium | reverse complement strand
CCTCCTTATACAATTTTTCTTCAACATCTTTATATGCTTCTTCCTCACAGTCATATACTTTAGCTGGACCATCATGCTTCAATCTTTTCATACCAGCGACTTTAACTATAGCTCCGGAAGGTGCTAAATTTCCTTCTAGACCTACTACTCCTCCAGTACTGCTTATTGGGTTTGAAGTCGTCCTAATTATATTTTGATTTTGTGGAGAGTTAATATTTTTAAGATTCTCTGCTATTGTTTTAGAAGTTACAGTAACACAATCTCCATGTAAATATCCTCCGTCTAATAATGCTTTCATTATCACAGGGACACCGCCAACTTCATAAAGATCCTTTGCAACATAACTTCCTCCTGGTTTTAAATCAGCTATGTAAGGAGTAGATTTAAAAATTTCTGCTACATCAAATAAATTAAATTTTATTCCTGCTTCGTTAGCAATGGCAGGAAGATGCAACGCCCCGTTTGTTGAGCCACCAGATGCTGCAACTATTCTTGCCGCATTTTCTAGAGATTTTATGGTAACTATATCTCTAGGTCTAATGTTTTGTTGCAAAAGATGCATAACAGTTTTTCCAGCCTCATAGGCATATTCGTCCCTATTTTGATAAGGAGCTGGTGCCATAGTTGAGTTTGGCAACGCAAGCCCGATAGCTTCTGATACACAGGCCATAGTATTCGCAGTAAATTGCCCGCCACAGCTTCCTGCAGAAGGACAAGAAACTTTTTCGATAATTTCTAGCTCTTTTTCACTAATTGTACCACCAGTAAAATTTCCTACTGCTTCAAATACATCCTGAACAGTCATATCTTTTCCTTTATATCTTCCAGGAAGTATCGAACCTCCATAAATAAATACTGAGGGTATATTTAAACGAAGCATTGCCATCATCACTCCTGGAAGAGCCTTATCACAACCTGCTAGTCCTACTAGACAATCATAAGAATGACCTCTTATGCTTAACTCTATTGTATCAGCAATAGCTTCCCTACTAGCTAAAGAAGCTTTCATTCCTTGATGTGCCATTGCTATTCCGTCGGTGACTGTAATAGTGGTAAATTCTCTAGGTGTTCCTTTCGCATATGAAACACCTTGTTTAACAGCTTGCGCTTGCCGTCTCAGTGTTATATTACAGGGAGCTGATTCATTCCATGTAGTTGCAACACCAACGAAAGGTTGATTTATCTCTTCCTTTGTAAGACCCATAGCATAATAATATGATCTGTGAGGTGCTTTTCCTGGCCCTACACTAGAATGTCTACTAGGTAACTTAGATTTATCTATGTTTTTCATTAATACCTCCTTGCTTAATTATCTATAGTTTTTAATGCTAAATCCATTTTAATCTTCATTTCTTTATTACTTTTTATTTTATACATTTCTGCTTCTACTATATCTTTTGGAGCCTTATTAAGAAAATTTTTATTACTTAACTTTTCTTGTATACGATCTATTTCCTTATTAAGCTTATTAATTTCTCCACTAATTCTTCTTCTTTCAATATTTATGTCGACCAAATTTCCTATTTCTATAAAATAGTTGGCTTCATCAAGAATAAACTTCGCACTATCTGTTCTTTTTATATGTTTTTTTTCTATTGTTACTCTAGCAAGTTTGGAAATAATTTTACTATATTTTTCTACTTTCTTCTTAGTTCTTATAGATGCATATTCTATATGCATTTTTAGAAAACCTTTTGGTGATAAATTCAAACTTGACCTTATTGATCGTATATTAGACACAACAGATATTATCCACTCAATATCATTATTTTTATCCAATCTTCTTTTCGATAAAGTTATGTTAGGCCAAGGTTCTTGAACTATATATTTATTTTCATCAGAAATGGATAATTTTAATTCTTCAGTTACAAATGGAATTATAGGATGAGAAGAACGAATTATTTGTAAAAATACATAAGAACTTATACTTTTAAATTCTTCCTTATAATCATTTTGTTGCTCGTCATTAATAAAAACCTTAACAAACTCTAAGTACCAATCACAATAAATGTTCCAAATAAATACATATATTTCATTTGATGCATCACTAAATTTAAACGATTTGACTGAGTTTGAAATGTTTTCAATAGCATTTTTAAGAGCAACTAAAATCCATTCATTAATTGGATGCTTTACAAGCTTTAAATTAATTGATTTTTTTTCAAAACACCCATTTATTTCCAGAAATCTACTAGCATTCCAAATTTTGGTAATAAAATTTCTACTAGCTTTAACTTTCTCTTCAGATAATTTAATATCTCTTCCTTGAGTAGCCATTGAAGTTAAAGTAAATCTCAACGCATCTGCTCCATATCTATCCAATAATTCTATAGGATCAATTATATTTCCTTTAGATTTAGACATTTTCTGTCCTTTAGAATCTCTTACTAAAGCATGAATGTATACTTTTTTAAAAGGAACCTTATTTGAAAAATGTAATCCCTGCATCATCATTCTTGCAACCCAAAAGAATATGATATCAAATCCAGTAATTAATACTGAAGTAGGATAATATTTTCTCATTTCACTAGACGTTTTAGGCCATCCCAAAGTACTCATTGGCCACAAAGCTGATGAAAACCAAGTATCTAATACATCTTCATCTTGCACCAATTCAACATTTTTACCGTAATGTCTATAAGCCAAGTCTTGCACTTTTTTAAAATTCTCTTCTACAAAAATTTTCCTATCTGGTCCATACCAAGCTGGAATTTGGTGTCCCCACCAAAGCTGCCTCGAAATACACCAAGGTTCTATATTTTGCAACCAATCATAAAAAACTTTTTCCCATGTATTCGGAATAAATTCAGTGTTTCCTTCTTTAACATGTAAGATAGCTTTTTCAGCCAAACTTTTTACATTTACAAACCATTGTTCTGTCAAATAGGGTTCAATTATAGAATCAGATCTATCACCAAAAGGAACTGTATGTTCAATTTTTTCTGTTTTTAACAAAAGTCCTTCTTCATTCAGTCTTTGTATTATTTTTTCCCTAGCATAAAACCTATCTAATCCCTGAAAAGTTTTCGGAACATTTGCATTTAGCCTACCATCTGATTTGAATATATTTATAATTTCTATTTCATGACGTTGTGCCATTTCATAATCATTAAAATCATGTGCTGGTGTTATTTTTACTGCTCCAGTGCCCTTTTTCATATCAACATAGTCGTCAAATATAATAGGAATTTTTCTATCTACAAAAGGCAGTTTCACTCTTTTTCCTATAAACCTCTTATATCTTTTATCTGCCGGGTTAACTGCCACGCACGAATCGCCCAACATGGTTTCTGGTCTGGTAGTAGCAACTACAACATAGTCATTAGAACCATCTATAGGATATTTCAAAT
>CAYRXL010000184.1:2182-3718 GCA_964428295.1 uncultured Alphaproteobacteria bacterium | reverse complement strand
ACAATCTCTCGATGAGGACTATTCAAGCTCATTTCGATCAAGGTCTGAGTTTATCATGGAGCAAAATCCGACACGCATTAAAGGACTACACAAATAATCATGAACGAATAGAACAAACGGATCTTAACAGGGGAGACGAAGCCAAACTCGGCTTAAGGATGTTCTCTGGTGATGAAATCATTGATGAACTTATGATTTCAACATTCATAAAGAATTTATCGAAAATTAGGATGATCTTAAAACAAGGAGGAAAATTACCGTTACCAGGGTAATCCTAGAGTAATCTTTTCAAACTATCTTCCAAATAGGTCTGGGGACATCCCCGGAAAATTTGTAACTAATTATAAGGACCTATTATGGAAGACCGTATACTTAGACTCCCTGAAGTCTTAACCCTGACAGGACTCTCCCGTTCAACCATCTACCTTCGGGTAGAAGAGGGTACATTCCCCAAACAGATCAATCTTGGTTCAAGAGCAGTAGGCTGGCTGGATTCAGACGTTCAGAAATGGCTCTGTGCCCGTGTTTCCGCAAGTCGTCAGGAGGTCGCATGAGTAAGCACCAGGAAGAGTTCATAAAGGCCATCAGGAACTCTGGTCTGATCCCCCCGGCAGAAATAGTTGCAGACGGTAAAATCCATCGTTTTAGGAGTGAGGGGGGATCTAAAAACCGGAATGGATGGTACGTTCTTCATCTAGCACCAAAAACCATCGGCATATATGGTTGCTTTAAGGCAATACAAGAGCCTCTAATTTGGATTCCGGGAAGATCTTCAGAGAAACTGAAACCTTCGGAGCTTAAAGCCTATAAGGCAGAACTCAAAAAAATGCGGGAGCAGTGTCTTGTTGAAAAGGCCTTGGATCAGAAGGAAGCCGCCAAAATGGCTGAAATGGAGTGGGGAAATGCTGAGGATCCAAACGCATCAACAGAACAACCACATCCATATCTAACTAAAAAAGCCGTAGGATGCCACGGACTAAAGTTACAGGGATGCAAGCTTCTAGTACCGTTAAGGAACCTGTATGGTGAGATGACGTCCCTCCAGAAGATTAATGAGGATGGGGGAAAACGATTCCTTGCAGGAGGACAGATAGAGGGATGCTTCCATCAGTTTGGTGAAGAGCCGGAAAAAGTCCTCTGCATCGCAGAAGGTTATGTTACCGCTGCAACAATCCATCAGGCTACCGGCCACGCAGTTGCGGTTGCGTTCAATGCGGGAAACCTGATTTCGGTCTCTAAGGGACTTCGAGAGAAGTACCCAGAAACAAAGCTCATTATCTGTGTGGATGATGACTGGAAGACTCAGGGAAATCCAGGACTGACAAAGGCTAAGGAGGCTGCTGAAGGGGCTGAGGGGTACCTCGCAATTCCCAGATTCTCATCAAACCGTGGTGATAAGGATACGGATTTTAATGATCTACAACGCCTAGTTGGTCCAGAAGTTGTCAGGGCTGATATCGCTAATGCGGAAAAAGAAAATAATAATGATAGTGATTCTAAAACGCTGATCTGGGAAAACATGGCGGATATTGAAGC
>CAYRXL010000184.1:0-2172 GCA_964428295.1 uncultured Alphaproteobacteria bacterium | reverse complement strand
GACGAATTGCTCTGGGTAAGCTTAGTCTGCTTGCTGGAAATCCCGGTCAGGGTAAGTCACTGATCACGTCCCACCTGGCAAGTGTAGTCAGTAGGGGCGGAAACTGGCCCGTTGAGGAAAAATCATCCCCGATGGGCTCTGTAATATTCCTCTCAGCTGAGGATGATCCTGCGGATACTATTAAACCACGTCTCTTAGCGCATGACGCTAATACTGAGATGGTTTTGTCTGTCAGCTCTATAGAGCATAAGAATGTGTCTAAATCATTCTCTCTTGAAGAAGATATTGATGATCTGGAAAAGTTGGTAAAAGAGAGAGGGGATATTCTACTCATTGTGATTGATCCTATAACTGCTTACCTGGGAAATGTTGACAGCAACAGCAATAGTGGTGTTAGAGGCCTACTGGAACCATTGAGTCGAATGGCATCAGAATATAACCTGGCCGTTATTCTTGTGGCTCATTTTAATAAGACACAGGGTGCTGAAGCTATGATGCGAGTTAGTGGAAGTATGTCCTGGGTAGCTGCTGCGAGAACTGCATATATCGTATTGGCAGATAAGGAGGAGAAAGAGAGGAGGATGCTGCTTCCCATAAAGAACAATCTGGGAATCGATAATACTGGTTTCGCATACCGCATTACTGAAAAGGAACTGGACTCAGGGATCAAATCACCAGTTATTGAATGGGAGAAGGAACTTTGTGAGGTTAACCCTGATGATGCAATCAATGGGGATACTGAATCTGGCAGCAGTAAGCTTGAGGAGGCCTGTGATTACTTAAATGATCTATTGAGTCCCGGTCCTCAGCCAGCAGAATTAATTAAGGAGAATGCTAAAATACTTGGAATATCTGATAAAACACTTTCAAGGGCCAAGAAAAAGCTTCGTATAGGCTCGAAAAAGCAACCGGATGGACCATGGTACTGGAGTCTAGCTGATTAGCCAGATTAAGAAGGCCAAGGCGGCCAAGATAGCCACCTCCCAAAAAATGACTACCTTGGCCAACTTGGACATGTTTAAAATGAGGAGTAGTAAATTATCTCCCCGTCAGAAGATTTTCGCTCGGAATCTGGCCTCTGGAATGAGCCAGACTGATGCGGCTATTGAGGCTGGTTATTCCGTTATCCGGGCAATGGTGACAGGATGTGAATTGGTACAGAAGCCTGAGGTTCAGGCTGAGTTAATACATACTAGGAATGAGATAGAGACTGCACTTGGGATAAGCCCCCAATGGTGTGCAGAGCGTTACTTAAGGTTAGCTGAGCAGGCTGAAGAGGGTGGAGAAATCCATAATGCGAAAGGATGCCTGGATTCTCTGAGTAAGCTGATGGGGTGGGATGTGGGGAACAAAAATATTACAAATGAAATTAAATCTATCAGTGTTGAGTCAATTCTAGAAAAACTTAATTATTAATGTCATGAAAAATATCGTTTATTTTTTGGGCCACAGCTTCTCCTAGCTTGCGGTGCTCCTCCTGTTCAAAATGGATCCCATCGAGATCACTGCTCTTTATGAATTCGGAGGCATCCAGAAACTCACAACCCATTTCCAAGGCTTTTTTTCGATAATATCTGCCAAAGAGTTGTGATTTTTCGAAACCTCCCTGAAGCATCTCGTCATAGTCTCTAAGCTTTGCCAAAGGAAGAGGAGCCATCAGCAGTATGGTGGGACTCGTCTCATCCGGACCGACTGTACTTTGCTGGACATGCTTGATCAAAACCCCCACGCTTTCGGCAATATCATAAGCCGAAACAGAAAAGCGGCATTTCAGATCGTTGGTTCCCAACATGATCGTGATCAGGTCAAACGGTTTATGGCTTTCCATGCAGGGAATCAAGTAATTCATTCCATTCTTAAATCCTTCAATCGGATCATCCCAGACGGTGGTTCGGCCGTTGAGCCCTTCCTCGATAATCCGAAATCCTGCTCCCAACTTATTTTGGAGCACCCCCGTCCATCTTACATCCGGGCCGAAACGTTGCTGGTCGGACGGGTTATATCCCCACGTGTTCGAGTCGCCAAAACAAAGGATGGTTTTCATCAGTACTTTTCCTAACTATTTTATATGAAAATGGGCGGGGCCTGGTGCACCCCGGGGGGACCTATCCGGGAGCATCCAGTTCCTGCATCTCAATCAATCCAGTATATAAAACCTCATCCGCAACCTGG
>CAYRXL010000183.1:2225-3724 GCA_964428295.1 uncultured Alphaproteobacteria bacterium | reverse complement strand
CTCTACCTAACTCAGCTTTGCTAATATTTTTTTCACGAATTATTTCTTTTTCTACTAAAGTTTGAGTTGCGATACCTGCATGATCAGTACCAGGTTGCCATAATACGTCTTTACCATTTATTCTCCAGAATCTTGCAAGAATATCTTGCAAAGTCATATTTAGTGCGTGTCCTAAATGCAAACTACCAGTAACATTTGGTGGGGGCATCATTATACAGAATTTTTTCTTTTCTGAAAGAGGATCACATTTAAATAATCCATTTTTTTCCCATTCTTTATAAAGTCTAGGTTCAACCAATTTATGAGAAAAAGTTTTGCTTAAAGATTTAGATTCCATTTTAATATATACTATATTACCTCTTTTTAGGCAGGCTCGCCATCTTACTTAAAAGACCTATTTCTTCTTTAACTATACTATAAACAAATCCTCTTAAGTTTTTATTTATCCACTTTTTGATTATAGGTTTTATTTCTCTTTCCAAAGCAGTTTCTAAACCCCTATCCTCATTCTTTAGGGTTTGTTTTTTAATAATTTTAGTTTTTATGTGTTTATTGCGATTTTTAATTTTTAATTTGTTCGTATCAGCTATTTCTTCCCTATATAACGGTTTTAAGTTACCCTTGGAAACTATATCTGAAAGTAGTAATACTCCTTCCTTCTGATCTAATGGAATACTACTGCTATATTTTTTTTCGTAATCATTGTTTTTCTCTTCTACTTCTAAATCCTTTTCAGAAGCGAGTATTGCTTCCCTTATAGCAGATATAGACTTACTAATATCTATATCTTTTTCAAGTTTTGTTTTCGCCACTTTCTTTTTTTTGTTCATAATCTAATTATATTACCCATTGTTTTGAATTCCAATCCAAATTTTCTTTATCTTTTTGTAATTATTTTCTGGATCGTATTTTTCTACTTTCAAGTTTAATTCTCTTACATTCAATAATCCTATATCTTTTAAAAGTTTATATGAAGCAATATGTAAATCTTGTTCAGCGTTGATTAAATTTATCCTAGATTCTAACAATTCTTGTTCAGCATCAAGTACATCAAGAGTAGTTCTAGTCCCAACCACTGACTCTTCCTGCACTCCTTGCAAAGCTATTTCATTAGCTTTTACTGTAGATTTAAATGCTTTAATTTGAGCTTCAGCATTTTTCAAGAATCTCCATGATATTTCTACAGACTTCAATATTTCTCTAACTGTGTCTACCTTTTGTTTTTTCTTCTGAATAGCAAGTTGTCGTTTTTGTCTTATATTTGAATGTTTATAGCCACCTTGATACAGAGGAATACTTAAATTAGCTCCTATATGGTATTTTTCATACTCTTCAAAAAAAGTATTTGGATCCCAAGACTGCTCTGCGGATAAATCTAAAGTCAATTTTGGTCTTAACTCAGCACCAGCAGATGATATCTCATATAGAGCTGCTCTTTCTTTAAAACCTAATTCTACAATTCTAGGACTTTCAATACTTGCCAATTTTTTAGCTTCCAT
>CAYRXL010000183.1:0-2192 GCA_964428295.1 uncultured Alphaproteobacteria bacterium | reverse complement strand
GCTTCTGCTTGAGACAAATCCGTACGAGTCACTTCGCCAACGTCAAATCTATCTTGAGTAGCAATAAAATGCCTTTTTAATACACTAGAATTTTTTCTTGCTAATTTATAAAGGGATCTAGCTCTAATTAAGTTCAAATAATTTACTGCAGCATCATATAAAACTTCTTGCTCAATTTCCTCCAATGCTGCTCTGGATGCTAGAACCAATGCCTCAGCACTACTAACATTTGAAGCAGTTTTTCCACCATCAAATAGAGTTTGAGACATATTTATTGACATAGACATGGGTTTATTATCTGTGGTCTTTGTCACAGAAGAAGTATTAGTAGTCGTCACATTGTCTATTCCAATATCACCATTTAATGTAATATTGGGCTTAAAAGAACTTAAAGCTTTAACAACTTCCTCATCTGTTGCCTTCGTAGAGGTTCGGGCGGCTTTTAACTTTGGACTATATTTATATGCGTCAACCAAAGCTTTTTCAATTGTATCTGCCAAGGTTTCTGATTTATAGAAACAAAGCAATGTTACAATCAAGTATATATAACCAACAAAATATCTATTCATTCTTCTTAATCCTATACAAAATAATTAGAGTTATTACTTTTTAGCTAAAAATTAAAAATAATTTTTCATTCTTACAACACAAAATTATTGTTTTCTACATTTTCAAAACCTTCCATTTTAGGTAAAGCCAAGTCAAATAAATATTGCTTACTAATAACTCCAGAAGTTTTAGTATAGATTATTACCTTACCATTAAGTATTACCTGATTGTGGGGTTTACAAGCTATTAACCTGCCATTTTCTCCTAATTGGTCAAAAAGTGAGCTTTTAATGTTATTCACAGATCCTGAAATAAAAATCAAATCGTAAGGAGCATATTTTTTATACCCCAAATTATGCTTACCATTAACTAAAACAATATTGTTAATATTCATAGCTCTAATATTTTTTTCAGCTATTTTTTTTAATTCTTTATTAGAGTCCAAAGCTATAACAGTTGATGAAAGCTTAGAAATAATTGAGCTCTCATAACCAGTTCCTGAACCTATTACTAAAATAATTTCATCAGTAGTTATTTTTGTGGCTTGAATCATTAAAGCAATACTCAGAGGAGCCATCAAAAATCTATTATTTTCCAAACTTATGTGTTTATCAGAATATGCAAAAGGCTTTAGATGATCTGGTAAAAAATATTCTCTAGGTAATTCTTTAAATGCATTAATTATACTAGTTTCTGTTATTCTTCCAGGTAATAATTGTCCTTCAATCATATTTTGTTTCATTGATGAGTAATCAATCATTTAAAACTCCTAGATATTACTTACCAAATCTAAATACTAAATACACTAATTTTTTACTTAAGAGTATAGCTATCTAAAGAACTGTCGTTTGGTTTAATATAGATTTTAAATTGAAGTATATTACTTCATAGGCCAAATTAGATAAAAATACTGCAATAGTTATAATTATCACTAAAAGAAAAAACTGTGATATGTATCGAATAATACTCTTTTTTTTCTTGATAGTGGCAACTCCTGATTGTTTGGGAACTAAAGGACAGGTATGTGGAAGATTATTTTCTATTCTATCTATGGTTTCAGAAGAAATTTGTGATTTATTAGAAAGTTCACTTAAAAGTAAATCTAGTTTTTTTACATTTCTATGAAATGAAGTAAGTACCTTGGTTGAGTCATAAGCATAGGAGTAAAAGGAGTCCTCTAATTTTTCTAGCCTTTTGTTCATTGATCTTACATCTCTAAAGATTCCTGTTGGCCCAGTATTAATTTTATTTTCATTAGAAGATGAGTTTAGATTTGCAGCTTCCAATTTATTATTGTTGTTTTTATTTTGAGCAACATTAGCTTTATCTTTATCACTAAAAATAGAATTTCTTAGCTCGGTAATTTGATCCTTTAACTTTTTTTCAACCACTTCATTACTAATCAAATATTCACTCTGCTAATAACGTGCCAATAATTATAAATAACAAAAAGAATTCTATTTGATCCTGTCTCATTATATTTAATCCATATCTAAATATCGTGCAATCCTTTAAATGGCGATATTTTTGCTCTTTTATTCACTCCCCATCTGTATTGATCTGGCCACATTTTAAATTTTGGATCTGCATTTAATGTCTGAGCTGCATGTAAAGGCCAAAAAGGATTATACATAAGTTCCCTT
>CAYRXL010000182.1:0-3739 GCA_964428295.1 uncultured Alphaproteobacteria bacterium | reverse complement strand
TCTGCAATATTTATTCCTATTCCTAGAAGATCATCTCCCTCTTGTAAAACATCACCTAAATGCACTCCCACTCGCAATGGTAATTCGCGTTCTATCGCTTCATTTTGTATTTTAATAGCACAACGAGATGCATCAATTGCACTTTCAAATTTATTGAAAGTGCCATCTCCCATTTCTTTAAAAGTAAAACCATTTAATGCATTAACATGTTTACTAATAATATCCCGATGTTTGGCAATTAGGCTAAACGCTTGGCTTTCATCTTCTTCTGTTTTTTGGGTATACCCAGGAATGTCAGTAGATAAAATAGCTAATATGGATCGTGTTTGTTCACTCATAAATTATTTGTCAACTATGGATTCTAACCCTTTTGTTTGCATATACACAGTAAACAAAAAACATAATAATATGCTTTTTTGCGCAACTACTTGAAACTGTAATGCAGTTATTTGTTCTCTTGGATCTGGGCCAAGCTCATTAATCAATATATATAATAAAATTAAACATGCAAAGATACAATATCCAATGGCATATTTTGTTTCAATCAATTCTGAATTGAAAATTATAATTGTATAGCATGCTGCTGCTAATAAAAAAAATCTAAATAACCAATTTGCAAATATAATATGAAAATCTAAATATAGGTCTGATGGAGTGAGTCCTACTCCAATCATACTACAGCCACCTGCAACTCCCGCACTTGTACCAATAATTGAAATCCAAAAAAGTAATCCTGATTGATGATTGAATATATTTTTAATATGCCAAAAAAATATTATCATTACACACCCCGCAATAATCATAGATAAATTAAAAAATAAACATGAAAAAAAATTATTTGCATCATTATAGGTCATATATCGACCTAAATCACTTAAAAAATTATTTGAAAATGAATAACCATTAGAAAGTTTATTATGCATCGTAGTCCCCGGATACATAATCATTGCTAACACATTTAATAAAATGAAAAGCAGAATACCCGATTGTGGTATGTTAATTAACCAGTTTTTTTTGCTCATTTAATACCTTGATTATACGTGAATTTACTAAAGAAAATAATTGATTATCTAATGTGATTTCTCTCCAGTTTGGATATCCCAAAGAGATGCATAATACCCCTCTTTATTTAGAATTAATTCATCGTGTCGACCTTGCTCTATAATAGAAGAGTCTGATAAAACAATAATATTATCAGCATTACGAATTGTAGAGAGTCTATGAGCAATGACTATGGTAGTTCTGTTTTTAGAGATATCATTTAATGCTTGTTGAATTAATTGTTCTGTCTCATTATCTACAGATGATGTAGCTTCATCAAAAATTAAAATATCTGGATTTTTTAAAATTGCCCTCGCAATTGATAAGCGCTGCTTTTGTCCACCTGATAATTTTTGTCCTCGTTCTCCAATTAATGTATCATATCCATTCGGTAAATTTTCAATGAACTCATGGGCCTGACTTTTTTTGGATGCTTCAATAATATTATCTAAAGTAGCCTCTTCATCATAATAAGCAATATTTTCCTTAATCGTACCATCAAATAAAAATGTCTCTTGACTTACAAAGCCAATATGCTTGCGTAATTCTTGAAGAGTAAGGTCTTTAATATTAATGTTATTAATTGTCACAGATCCAGATGTTGGATCATAAAATCGTAATAATAATTTGGCTAATGTTGTTTTACCAGAACCGGTTTGTCCAACAATCCCTATGAATTTTGATCCTTTAATAGTAAAATTTAAATTGGTAAATACTGGATTAGTTGAATCATAATGAAAATTGAGATTTGAAAAATCAATGTCTCCCTTATAATTAGAATTAATTATAGGTTCTTTAGGATCATTAATAGCTGATTCTATGGTTAATAATTCTAAAATTCTTTTTGTTGATGCCATAGATCGTTCAAAATTATCAATGATAATAGCAATATTAGTAAAGGGCCATAAAAAACGCTGGGTTAAAAAAACCAAAACGCTAAATGCTCCAATTTCTAATTCTCCTGTTAGAGCCATGTTACTACCAATGACCATAGTTCCCAAAAAACCACTTAATACACCCATTCGTACTACTGGGACAAAAGCAGAACTCATTGTAATAGCTTTGAAATTTTGTTCTTGATAATATTTGCTAAATTTTTTAATTCGTTTTGATTCACGAATTTCTTGTATAAAACTTTTAATGGTTTGAATGCCAAGTAGATTATTAAATATGCCTGCACTTAATAATCCAGCGGAATCTCTAACATTACGATATCTTGGAGATAAATTTTTCTGGAAAAACGCCCCAATCAACAATATTATTGGAATAGGCACAATAGCAACGAATCCTATTAATGGTGATACATAAAAAAATATAAAACCAATTGCTATACTAGATATAAATAGTTGAATAATCTCATTGGCTCCATCATTTAAAAAACGCTCTAGCTGATTTACATCATCATTTAAAATAGCCGTAATATTGCCTGTACGCTGATTTTCATGCCAATCAATATCTAAAGATTGAACATGAGAATATCCATCTAATCTGATTGCGTGCTCAATTTCTTGAGCGATCTTACGCCAAGTCACTGAATGTAAATATTGAAATAATGATTCAAAAACCCAAATAAAAAATGTTACTGACGCAAGAAATACTAATTGTGATTCAATAGATGTAAAACCTAGTTGTGCAACCCAACTCTGTTCTTTTTGAACAACTAAATCAACAGCAACGCCTATTAAAATTTCTGGAGCAATATCAAATAATTTGTTTAATATAGAATAAAATGTTGCGAGATAAATTTTATATCGCCAAGGTTTTGCATATACTAATAATTGTTTTAATGAAGAAAAAGAAGTTAACATAATTATACTAATATTTCTGCTACTACAGAGCCTGTTTGAATTTTATTATGATTAAAAATAGGCTTTTCAACATATTGATTCAAAAGTTTATTTTTTGTTGAAGATAATAATTCCATATGATTTAAAATTTTCATCATTGCAACATCTCTAACTAAATGTGATCCACTTAAAACTTTTAGTGCAATAGCAACATTCCCATATTTTTTATTTTTAAGCGCTAATCCCTGTACTGCTTCTCCTCCTCCTTTTGAAATACCTTGGCCATTCATTGCAATCATAAAGTCTGTATCAAAACGGTTTTCTCCAGCGATCATATATGGATATTGAGTTATTGCATTATATAAAATATTTAAATCAGAAAATTGATTGTTAATTAATTTCATATACATTGTGGCAATTGTATATAATGAGTAAAATGGTGTTGGGACACTACAACCGTCGATTGATATACCTTCAGGCTTTGTTTCGGAATATTCTAAAATGGTTTCAAATATTTTTTCTTGAACAATATGATTTTGATTAATATAATTTTTATGTTTTATACCTAATGTCTTAGAAAGTGCAAGCATCCCAACGTGTTTTCCTGAACAATTGTTATGTAAATTAGAAAAAGGAATGCCCTGTTTTAACATTGAATGACGAGTATGCAAATGATGTGCTGGATGTGCCCCGCATTCTAAATCATTATATTGACAATCAATTTTATTTAATATATCCAAAGCTGTATCTGTATGAATTTTTTCCGCACTATGAGAAGCACACAAAAGAGAGAGCTCTTGGCCTGTTAATTCAAATTTAATATGACCATTATATTTAATAAGTGTGCTAGCCTGAAATGGTTTTAGCGATGACCGTATGCATGTTATATAGTGAGCGTCACCACTGGAAAA
>CAYRXL010000181.1:0-3785 GCA_964428295.1 uncultured Alphaproteobacteria bacterium | reverse complement strand
GCAGCATTGGTTGCATAAAGACTTTGCTTTCCATTTTCTTCTATTGTTACAAGATTATCTTAAGGGATTAGTTTTTGAGATACTTTTGATTTAACATAAATGTTTTTAAGGTCTTGGGATGTTACTCTGTCTTCATCTCTTGCTTGTAAGATTACATTATATTGAACACCTCTATCATTAAAAGTAGTAACGTTTCTTGATCCTAATAATGTTTCAAGAGTTCTACCTATATCCGATATAGGAATATTTAAATCTGCTGCTCTATTTCTATCGATATTTACTTTGAGTTCTGGTTTTGTAGGCTTGTAATCCCTATCCACACTTAACAATTTAGGGTTTTGTTCTCTTATCGTGTTGATAAATCTTGTGCTCCATTCATCTAATATTTCATAACTGGGTCCACCTATTACAAATTGAACGGCTGACTTTCTACCGGACTGATTTAAACTAGGTGGGTTAATAGCAAAAACATTTGCTCCAGGTATAGACAATAACCTTGGAAACATTTCTTTAACTATTGCTTGTTGTTTTCTTTCTCTTTTACCCCAAGGCTTTAATACAACAAATGCTATTGCAAAATTTACTGGAGATGGTCTTGATAACCCTGGAGCTAAAACACCAAAAATAGTATCAACCTCGTTAGTCCCTTCAGTTAAAAGAGGCTTTAGGAGAGTTTCAGTCTCCAATAAGTAGTTTCTAGTGTAGTCTAGCGTGGCACCTTCTGGAGCATTTAATACTACTAAAAATACACCGCGATCTTCAGTAGGAGCAAATTCTTTTTTAATGTTATTATAAAGTGAATAGGCTATAAAAGAAAATAGTAGCAGAACAGATATTGTAATAACTGATTTATCAATTATTTTTTCTAAGATAGACTTATAAATTTTACGAAATTTTTCTAAAATCACTGATTTTTTATTACTAGATTTTGGTTTTTGACTTAGTATCTTTGAGCATAACATTGGTGTTAACGATAATGCTATAAATGATGAAAAAAGCACTGCTCCAGATACAGCAATTCCAAATTCGCTAAATAATCTTCCCGTATTACCTTCCATAAAAGATATTGGAACAAATACTGATATCAAACATAAAGTAGTTGCAATAACTGCAAATCCAATTTGTCTAGTGCCTCTATAGGTAGCTAATAATACTGGCTCTCCTTTCATTGTCCTTCGATGTATATTTTCTAAAACTATTATAGCGTCATCTACTACTAAACCTACTGCTAGAACATAGGCTAATAAAGTAAGTACATTTATTGAAAATCCAAAAATATTTAATACTGTGAATGATGAAACTAGTGATATAGGAATTGCTAGTGCAGGTATTAAAGTTGTTCTAATATTACCTAAAAAGACAAATATTACTAATACTACTAAACTCATAGCTATTGCTAATGCTTTAAAAACCTCTTTTATGGAAGCATCAACAAATCTTGATCTATCATAGGCAAAAGATAATTTAATCTCATTGGGTAAAGTGCTTTTTATTTCTTTTAAAATATCCCTAACACCATTAGCTATCTCCAATTCATTGCCTTTAGATTGCTTGATAACTCCTAGCCCTATTGCTGCTTCTCCATTTGCTCTAACTTCATATCTTCTTTCTTCAGTTCCTAGTTTAATATTTGCAACATCTTTTAATCGAACTAAGTAGTTGTCAGTTTCGTTTATAACAATTTTTCCAAATTGCTCTTCTGTTATTAAACCTGAATCCGTTCTAACTGAAAATTCTACTAAGTCTGACTCAACTCGGCCTGAGGGTAATTCAATATTTTGTGATTTTAAGGCGTTTTCTACATCATTAACAGTCACACTATATGCTGCCATTGATCTCCTATCTAACCATATTCTCATGGCTGGTTTTCTCTCACCACCTATTATAACTTTTGCTACACCAGGTACTACTGATATACGGTCCACTAGATATCTTGCCGCATAGTCGCTAATTTGAATGGCATCTAATGTATCAGAAAAAACACCTATCCAAATAAAGGGTCTTGCATCAGCTTCTGTCTTTGAAATTATAGGAGTTTCTACATCATTTGGTAATTTACCTATAATACCTGCAATTTTATCCCGCACATCATTAGCTGCATTATCTATATTTCTAGTTAATTCAAATTCTATAGTTACTTGACTTCTTTCTTCTCGACTTTTAGAGGTAATTACTTTTATTCCTTCTATACCACTAATTGACTCTTCGATGATTTGTGTAACCTGGCTTTCAATTATATTTGAAGGAGATCCCTTATAAAGGGTAATTATTGAAATTTTTGGTGGATCAATATCAGGATATTCTCTCACCGATAAATCTTTTAGAGCAAAAACACCAAAGATAAAGATTAAAGCACTGAATACACTAGCTAAAACAGGTCTTGTTATAGATAAGTCTGAAATAAATAATGACCTTTCAGTTGAATCATTATTTTTATTTGAACCTTGACTATCCATTTACTCTTTATTTCTATGAGAAACTTTTTGTCCGTTTCTTACTTTTTGAACACCTCCAACTATTAGGATCTCATCACCTTTAAGGCCATCAACTATCTCTACTTCGCCAGGTAATCTTTCTCCTAATTTGACTTGTATTGATTTTGCTTTTCCGTCCAGTATTGAAAAAACAGATCTTATGTTGCCATTAGATAGTATAGACTCCTCTGGTATTATAATAGCATTCTCTTTTTCTTTTAGTGGAAAATTAACTAGCATAAACATTCCTGGTTTCAAAAGTAATTTTGGATTTGAAAACAATGCTCTAATAGTGATAGATCTGGAATCTGTATTTATTCTTGTATCTATAGTCGTAATTTTCCCATTGAATTCAATATTTTCATAAGCTCTAGTTTTTCCTTTAATTATAGATCCATTTTTTAAATAAGAAATTGAAGTTTCAGGTATTTCAAATTCTAGTTCTATAGGATTTATAGCATCAAGAGTTACTATTAAATCACCAGGCCTTAGATATGAACCTTTACTAATTTGTGTTATGCCTACTATACCTCTAAAAGGGGCAAAAATTTTTCTTTTATTGAGTTTTGAAGTAGCTATTTTTAACTCTGCTTCTGCTTCAGAAAAGTTTGTAGCCAGTTCATCTACTTTAGTAGGAGCTATAATTTTTTTCTTATCTAACTTAACTCCAATTTCATATAGCCTCTTTCTATTTTCTAAAATTGCACTCCATTTCTGCACTTCTGCCTCTTGTTCACTTGATTCTAATTTAATTAACAGTTGTCCTTTTTTAACATATGAACCTTCTTTGAAATTTACTATTTCCACAATTCCTGGAACTTCTGAAGAAACATTAATTGATTCCAAAGCTATCATGCTTCCTATAGCTTCTATAGTAGTGTTGATATTTCCAATTCTAACTTTTTGTGCATCAACAGGAGTTGGTGGTCTTTCATAAGATTCTTTTTGAGTATTATCGTTATTAGATATATTAAATAGAGATCGATATTCCCAAATAATAAATCCTAAAATAGAAATAAACAGTACTAGCAGCAGTTGTTTTAAAATAGATCTTGCGTTCATAATTTTTTCATTTTCAATTAATTGCTATATGTTAATATCATAAAAAAAATAATAGTATAGAATTTATTTTAATATTGTTTATTAATTTTTATTCAAGAGAGAATTTTTATGATTAGCACTACAAAGAATGATATTGAATCCTTAACATTTGAAGAGTCTCTAAAAAGATTAGAAAGTATAGTAGAAGAACTTGATAATGGTGAGTTAGAATTAGAGAAAGCAATTATTGCCTATGAGAATGGAGTGCTA
>CAYRXL010000180.1:2224-3837 GCA_964428295.1 uncultured Alphaproteobacteria bacterium | reverse complement strand
CTATCAAAATTAGATATTCATATAGATTTAATTTATGAAAATAATAAAAATATAAAATCAACTAGATTCATAGCAATTTCAGAAAATAATTACGAATTTTTAAAAAACTTAAAAATTTTTAATTTTTCAAAAACAGATTTTTGGCCGTGCCAAAATATGAATTTGTATACAAATGAAAAAAATTTTTTTTGCAAAATATTTGAAATTAATAGAGAAAGAAAAAATAAAAATGTATTTTATATGGTAAATAATTCTAAATTAACAAGCAAAATATTTTCCTATCTTAAAAAAAAACGATCTGTAAATTTGATTAAAGGAAAGGTATCTAGCGTTGTAAATTCTGGTCTGTTAAAATCTGTTAAATTTCAAAATAGTGTAAGTTCAAAATATAATTTAGTAATAATTTGTTCTGGAAAAAATTCAAAAATACTTAAATACTTTCCTGATAAAAAATCTTTATTAAAATCATATCAAGAAATAGCAATTACTTTAGTTTTAAAACATGAAAATTTGAATAACAATACAGCAAGACAGTTTTTTTTGGATAATGAAATTTTAGCCTTACTTCCTATTTCAAATACAAAAACATCAATTGTTTGGTCAATTAAAAAAAGATTATTAGACAAACGCACCATAAAAAAAAAAATTAATCTTTACACAAAAAATTTTTTAAAAAAAATTAAATTCGAATCAAAAATAGAACTTACCGATCTTAATTTATCTATCAGAAGCAAATATTTTCAGGATAGAATACTATTTTTTGGTGATGTGTTGCACATCGTTCATCCTATGGCGGGTCAGGGCTTTAATATGGTTCTTAGAGATTTAGATAATCTTACTAAAATTTTATCTAGTAAAATAAGTTTAGGCTTAGATATTGGAGGTTATGATAATTTGTCCAAATTTACAAATGAAATGAGACCCAAAAATTTGATTTATTCTTTAGGTATAGATTTTTTAAAAAATACTTTTTCTTTAAACAATCATTCGTTTAAAAAAATTAGAAATAATGTAATTTTGAATTTAAACAAAAGTAATTTAATTAAAGATTTATTTATTAATATTGCTGATAAATGTTTATAATTTTAATTTATAGTTTGATTTGTTTCGGTATAACTGATTACGTTAAATTCTATTAATTTTTCAAGGATTTTTACTTTCTCTTCAATTTTTATAGTTTCAATTAATTTTTGCTTTTCACTATCTGAAAAAGGACCAAGCATACATATTGTGTTTATTAATTGATCAAAATTTAATTTTTCTAATTTATCAAATTCAATTATATAATTTTTTTTAATTAAAAAAGTTTTAATTTTATTAATTAAATTTTTTTTACTAAATTTTTCTTCATATTTTTTTTCTTCTAAATCATTTATAAAATCTGAATAATCAACTTTAAATTCTCTATATAATTTATTTGTATTTAATTCCTCTATTATTTTAAATCTAATTACACCAGATAAACTAATCTGAAATATTTTGTCTATTGTTTCTGTAAAACTTATAATTTTTCCTAAACACCCCACTTTATACACTTCTGGTTTTTGTTTAATTTTTAATTTAGGTTGTACCATTCCAAATAAACGATTTTCTTTCATGCAATCATCTACTAA
>CAYRXL010000180.1:1709-2214 GCA_964428295.1 uncultured Alphaproteobacteria bacterium | reverse complement strand
AAATGTTGAGAGGTAATATTGTTCTGGGAAAAAAAATTGCGTTTGAAAGTGGAAATATTGAGATTTTTTTTGGTAGATCGTTTTTTTTCATCTTTTGATATGAATTATTTTTTTTTTAAAAGAATTATATAAGCTTGATGAATACATATTCATTTGTTCTAGGTTTTCATTAACTTGCGTATCAAATTTTTTTAGAGCATTATGTCCTAAAGCTTTTTCCAAAGCCAACTTATACTCTGGAACACAACCCCATTTATTAACAGTATCATTTTTGGCTTCTATATGAAATTGAATACCATAAGCATGATTTTTGTATTTAAATATTTGTATCTCAGTTGGATTTGAAGAAGCTAATATTTTTACATTTTTAATATTTGTTATGTTTTGAACTTCGTAGGAATGCCATTGTAATGCTTTTAATTTACTTGGAAACTGAGCAAATATATCATCTTTTTTTGCTTCATTTGAAAAATGAACATCTAACATACCTATTTCAGCAGGATTT
>CAYRXL010000180.1:0-1691 GCA_964428295.1 uncultured Alphaproteobacteria bacterium | reverse complement strand
AAAGGTTTATTCAAATTTAACACAAACTCTTTAATTGCTTTTTTTTCATCTATTAACCATGGATATTTTGATTCCATCCAAGTATCCATTGGACCGCCCATACAGAGCATGGCATCGAATTTGCTTAAATTTTTAGGAATTTTTTCACCTTCGTCCAATTCAATTGTTGTAAGTTTACAATTATCTTTAAGCATCAAATCTTTAATATAGCCTGGATCTTCAACTTTTATATGTTGCAAAATAATTATCTCCATGTTCTTTTAATAATACCATAAAATATAAAAATTAAATATATTATTAAAATGAGTGATAAAAAACTTAATATCAAAAATATTTTTACATTAGCCTATGAAAATCATACGAAAAGTAATTTTAAATTAGCTGAAAGTCTTTATAAAAAAATATTACAAATAGATGATAGTCATTTAGAAACAAATTTTTTGTTAGGTACGTTATATTTTCAAATGAAAAATTTTGAGCAATCTATTTTTAGACTTAAAAAAACATTACAACTTAATCCTAAACATGAAAATGCCTATCATAATTTAGGATCAGTATACTTAGAGTTAGGTGAAGCTCATAAAGCTATAGATTGCTATAATAAAGTAGTAGAAATAAACCCAAATCACATAGAAGCTTACTATAATCTTGGAAATTCTTTTAAAGTACTAAGAAATTTTAAAAAGGCAGAAGAGTTATATAAAAAAACAATTAAATTACAACCCAATAACACTAAAGCTTATAACAATCTTGGCAATGTACTAAAAGAGTTAGGTAAATTGAAAGAATCTATAAATTCATACATTTTTGCAATAAAAAAACAATTTAATCATGCAAATGCTTATCACAATCTTGGTAATGTATATAAAGAAATGGGAGAATTTGAAAAAGCAAAAAATTCCTATAAAAAATCATTTCAATTTCAGCCAACAAATTTAGAAACGTTAGAGACACTTTCATCATTAGATAAAAGTATATTAAATCAAAAACTTTTAAGTCAAATTAAAACTACATTAGAAAACAAAAGTCTTATGAAAAAAGATGTGGCATATGGAAATTTTCTCTTAGCCAAATATGAGTTCAAAAAAAATAATTTTAATAAAGAGTTTGATTATTTATTAAAAGGACACTTTGAATATTTTAATTCAAAAAAAATTTATTTCGAAAGGGGTATAAATTACTGGTTAAATATAATGCCAAAAGTAAATGAATTAATTAGCTTAGGAAAAAATAATAAATCTGAAGAAAATAAATTAAAAAAATACAAACCGATCTTTATTATAGGAGTTCCAAGATCGGGTTCAACATTAATTGAAAAAATTATAGCTTCAAATAATAAGAAGATTTTAATTGGTGAAGAAACAGGAATTTTTAGTTTTGTTGTAGGAGAAGCTATAATTCAAGAAAAATCATTTTTAATAAATATAACAATCATTAAAAATAAAATAATTAGTATTTATAAGGAACGTAATTTAGTAGAGAACGAGAACAATTTTATTTTTACTGATAAATCTTTAGATAATTTTTTCTTTATTGGAATTATAAAAGAGATTTTTCCAAATGCAAAATTTATAAATTGTAAAAGAAATGTTGTAGCGTCAATAATATCTATTTTAAAAAATAATTTAGGAGACGTTGCGTGGGCTCACAATTTAGATAACATTTTCAATTATTTTGATATTTATTTTAAA